>JASHWX010000152.1 GCA_030043815.1 Candidatus Rhabdochlamydia sp. | reverse complement strand
TTCTGAATAGGCATTGATTAAGGCCCTTTGCGATTGTGCGATTTTCTGCTCTAATTCTCTTATTTCTCTATCAAAAGATTCATTCGTCTCTCTGGTATATCGCTCTATGCAATGAGGAGCGCCTGAGAATAAGACGAGAGGGTTTTCTTTGATTTTATTTTCGCCGAAGCAAGGATCTCCCTGAGGCTCATTAAAATTTTTCCATACGCGCCAACACAGAGCGGTTTTCATGGAAGGGTTTAAATTTTGAAATAAGCTAAAGCGGTTTGCACCCGGTTGATTGAATTTCACAACAAAATCCGCAGTTTCTTTTTCTCGGGCTTTTTTTGCTTCCTTCTTCTCAAAAATCAGCCGTTGGCATTTGAGCCTTTCACGGTAATGCGTCAGAAGTTGAGAGATAACGTGAATGCCTTGCCGGTTTCTCATCCGAGAGAGCAAACGCGCATCCGCTTCGATCTGATTAGCCCCAAAACCGAATTCACTCGGGAAATAATGGCCAATCCACACCAGATGACAAATCAAGTCTTTGAGCTCAGGATCGAGTTCTTTGAATTTTTTAACAAGAAAAGCGTTATCTTTATAAGAATCGTTAAGGAAGTTTTGAAAAGCTTGTAATTGATAGACCCTGATCGTTTCTCGGAACACCTCTTCAGAATCTTTTTTGAGCGGGATTTCTTCGGGATAGGTGTAGGCTATGGTCGGATTGAATGGATGATCGATTCTTGAACAGGCATCCAAGGCGGTTTGAATGGGGTTGGTGTGTTTGTAGTCGATGAGCATTTCAATATTTTCCAGAATCCTGTAGTAGCCGTAGTCGGGAAAGGGTCTTTCTCCATCAAGCCTCCAAATGTTTTCGCAGAGAAGGCCTTTGGCCCGATTGGGCAGGTTTTTAAAACTCTCTTTTGCTTGAGCTAATAATTGATTTTTCTGTGAAGGGATTTTTTTCGCTTTAAGCAATAGAGAGGCGATCGAATGGAGAGAGCCTACGCCGATTAGAATTTCCCTTTTAGTGGAGTAGTAATCAGAGGCTTGGTCGATGAGGGTTCTTCCATCATAATCTTGTACTCTTAAAAGATGGCGGACATTTGTTCGAACAGATTCTTCACTGATGTTGAGCCTTCGCGTTAATGTGGAAAAAATCGTTAATAGAATTGGGTGTTCAATCCCTGTTTGCGCCCCGTATAACGGATTGATCAAGTTGTCATTGTTGATCGCAGGATTTTCGATGTTATCTTTAAAACCTTTGCATGTAGCAATTCTTCGACCTAGGATCTCACTCGCTTCAAAAGCCTGATCGGCTTGTCTATTATGCTCGACCTCTTCAGATGAAGAAGGGGCTGAGATTATCTGGTGGCTAACAAAAGGGGGATTATAAACTCTAGTTGTCATAATAACCTTTTAATTCTAAATTCTATTTAATTATAGTAGATTATCATAATAAAATCAATTTTTAGTTGTTTAAAATTTTTATTTTACTCGAACCATTTTAAAACTTAAACACTTTAAAAGAAATGTAAATTAATATTTTAAATATGAAGTGTCATTCCACTGTATAAAAACATGATGCTGATGTTCAACTCCAAGAATAGAAATAGAAGCGGGGAATAGGGCAAATAAGCGTCCTTCATTCGGGGGCAATCCCAACCAGCGGGCCGCAAGGGCACGCAAAAAATGACCGTGGGAAAAGAGGGCGACAGTGCCGTGGATCGATTGCAGCTTGGCAAGGACGCGAGTGGCCCTTGCTCCGACATCTGCAACAGATTCTCCTCCGGGCGCACCATGGGTAAAGATCTCCCAATGGGGGTCGGTTTTCCAAATCTGCTTTGTCGTCAGGCCTTCGTAGCCGCCGTAATTCCATTCTACAAGATCGGGATCGAGCTTCGCTTGCTTTGAAAGCCCGGCAAGTTCGCAGGTATTAAACGCTCTTTGCATAGGGCTCGATAAAATCAATTGAAAAGAGATGCCTTGCAGCTCTCCTTTGATCTTTTTTGCCTCTTCTTTCCCTTGATCCGTTAAAGGGATATCCGTTGTACTTGTGTGCTGTTCACTTTTTGTCCATTCAGTTTCGCCATGGCGAATGAGAAAAATTTTATCTGCCATTTCATCCGTCCTCCGGCGGAAACCCGGCCCTTAAGGGCCGGGTATTTCAAAAATGGATTGGCGTGGGTGCGAAGCCCACGCCAACCACAAAAATCCCAGGCCTTAAGGCCTGGGTTCACCAAACCAAGTAGTGGCTAACGAGGGCATTATACTCTTTCACTTGATTTTTTTCCCACCGAAGATCGCGTTTGAGCTCTTTGGCGATGAGCGATGCCACTTTTGGCGCTATATGGACGCTGGCTTTGGCATCGAGGAGCAATGAGCGCGTGCGCCGCGCCAGGACATCTTCCAGAGTTCTTGCCATTTCTTCGCGCACAGCCCAGATCACTTCCGATTTTAAGTAGGGGAGGCGAGGGTGCAAAAGCTCGCGCCCCAACGCCTTGACGGCCTTGGCATGAACGCCGTAAGTGCTGATCGGCTCTGTGGGATCAAGCCCTTCGGCCCATCCATAGAGTTTGAGAGTTTTGGTGATGCATGCGCGATCGGGCAGGCCGCCTACTGCTCCCGCTTTGTTGATGACATCTTCTGCCATCTTGCGATAGGTCGTCCATTTGCCTCCTGCAATCGTGATCAGCCCTGATTTTGAAACCAAGATCGTATGATCGCGGGAAAGTTCTGCCGTATTTTCTCCTTTGCTCCCTTGAACAAGGGGCCTCAAACCCGCAAACACGCTTAAAATATCTTCGCGCGAAGGGTCCCTTGTCAGATATTTGGCCGCATGGGTGAGCAAGAATTCGATTTCCCGTTTCATCGGCCGCGGCTCAAGGCTGACCTTGGAAACAGGCGTGTCCGTTGTTCCCAGCAACACTCTATCGTGCCATGGCACCATGAATAAGACCCGTTTGTCCGATGTATGAGGCACCATGATCGCCGTCTTGCCCGGTTTGAACGATTGATCGAGGACGATGTGGATGCCTTGGCTCGGCGCAATGATCGCTTTGGCCTTTGGGTTGTCTTTTTTGAGCAAGTGATCGGAAAATACGCCCGTGGCGTTGATCACCGCTTTTCCATGGATGGCATAGCGCTCGCCTGTCTCTTGGTCGGTCGCATGCACGCCGCAGCACAATCCCTTTTTCTTGATCAAGCCGGTGACCTTCATGTAATTGAGCAGAGTAGCTCCATGTTCGGCTGCCGTTTGCGCCAAACAAATCCCTAAGCGCGCATCGTCGAACTGCCCATCGTAATAGATGCATCCTCCTCTCAATCCTTTTGGCTCCAACGTCGGAATGGCCCTCAGCGTCGCTCGCCGTGTCAAGCTGCGCGATTTCTCTATCCTCAGTTTTCCGGCGAGCATGTCGTAGATTTTTAGGCCAACTCCGTAAAATCCCCCTTCCCACCAATGATAATTAGGTACAAGAAAGGGGAGATGATGGATGAGGTGAGGGGCATTCTGACAGAGCAGTCCCCGTTCTTTCAGCGCCTCGGTCACAAGAGCGATATTGCCCTGTTGCAAATAGCGCAGGCCGCCATGAATGAGCTTCGTGCTCCTGCTCGAGGTCCCTTTGACAAAATCGCTCTGTTCTAAGAGCAATGTGCGATATCCCCGCGAGGCGCTGTCCACTGCAGCGCCAAGCCCCGTCGCCCCGCCGCCGATGATCACCACATCCCATTTGCTAGGCGACTCTTCGAGTTCGCGCATCATCCGCTCGCGATTCACCGCATTTCCTCCCATGCTCTTGCGCAATCGACCGCTTTTTTCCAACGGTTTCTCAATTTTTGCACTTTTTCAATCGCCATCTGCGGCAAAAATTCCCGGTCCACTTTCCAATGTGTAGCGATCTCTTCTTCATCTTTCCAAAATTTCACTGCCAAACCTGCCAAAAAGGCCGCGCCCAGCGCTGTCGACTCGGAGAGCACCGGACGAATTGCTGAAACGCCTAGTATATCCGCTTGAAATTGCATCAAAAGATTGTCCCTCACCGCGCCCCCGTCGACACGCAGCTGTTCAATCTTAATCCCCGCGTCATTTTCCATCGCCTGCAGCACATCGGTCACTTGATAGGCGATGCCCTCTAAGGCAGCGCGGGCAATGTGCGCCACTGTACTTCCTCGCGTCAACCCTAAGATGGCCCCTCGCGCATAAGGGTCCCAGTAAGGCGCTCCAAGCCCTGTGAAAGCCGGCACAAAGTAGACTCCGTTGTTATCAGGTACGCTCATCGCCAGCGCTTCCACTTCAGGCGATGTCTTGATGATCCCTAAACTGTCTCTTAGCCATTGCACCACAGCCCCGCCGATGAACACGCTCCCCTCAAGCGCATAAAAAGTCTTATCCGTCTTGTATGCAATCGTCGTAAGCAGTTTATTTTTTGAAAGGACAGGCTTGTT
>JASHWX010000151.1 GCA_030043815.1 Candidatus Rhabdochlamydia sp. | reverse complement strand
TACGTCTCTTCCACTTTTGCTAAATGCTCGGTCCCTGTGACCTGAGTCCAAAATGGGCGGAGTGCGCTGCCGCCGATGATCGTGTACGCTCCTTGATCGATCGACATCAATTTGATGTGATTGGTGCTTAAACATGGGGGGCTGAAAGTGGGATGCTGGGAGTGGTACATTTCAGGATTGAGCGTGACGAAAAAGCGATCGGGATAGGCGGTCTGCAATGCGTTTAGCCGAAAATGATTTTCGGAGGTGAGAAAATGATCGGATCCAAGTATGAAGACTCTGAGCTCTCGATTTTGCTGCATCCGCATTTTGATGAGCTCGAGCGCCTCATCCAAAGCTTCCTCTCCCATATAAAGGCTTAAAAAAATCGATTTTTGCGCGCTGCGGATCAGGTCGAGTCTGTATCGATGCGTCTCTTTGGAATCAGCAAGGGCGACGGCAGCTCCTTGTTCTTGAATGAACTCTCCGACTTTTTTTGCTTGGAAGCGGCGAGGGTCCAACTCCTGAGTGAGATGAGGAGGAAAGTGGTTCTGCGTCGCGCGATATCTCAAGTATGTTTTAACTCCAGCAACTGCCAGCCCGATGAATGCAAATGGAGCTGCCCATATCAAGATGGGAAAAAAGAAAGCAGCCACGACGATGGCCGCTGCAGAGGCTCCGATGAGAGCTGATAAGATGAGGGCATGGACTTTCTGAGTCGTGTAATAACCTTCAAAATCTTCCGAACTAAAATTCTCATATTCGCCAAAACCTAAAGCAGCAGACGGAGTGATAAACGATGTATTCATGGGTGGGATCTTTTCCAGATATGGCCTTCAGCGTACATCGGATTGACGATCTTGTACCTCGTCTTGCTGAAATTTAAAATCGGAAAGGCAAAAGGCCCCAGTTGAATGTGCGAGTGCGTCCGGATCATGTATTCAAAGCATTCAGGCCCGTAAAACGTTTTGAGGAAGCGCATAGGATGGGCTGGACCTCTTAAGAAGAGCTGCTTTTCAGGGGGCCCGAAGGGATAGTCCCTAAGCTGCTGAAGCTCTTCTTTAAGGAAATATTCTTTAGGAAATAAGTGCTTATAGTAATCGCCCTTGGGACGGATCAGCCCGTCGGAATCTTCTTCCATCAGGAAGATATCGACATTGGCCGATTCATCGGCGTGGAAGGTGAGCTTGAATGTCTCACCGCCGGAATCCTGCATGACAACGCCTTTGGCATGAAGCGCGTCTTTTAACGCGAGCAGGCGCTGCTTGTCTTTATACATGATCATGATATCGCCGTCATCGTCGCATTTGATGACCCCTTTTTCCCGGATGGCCCCAAGCAAGGTTCCTCCATCCATCGAATACTCGATCCCATTTTGCCTTAAGGCATCATTGACGATCGAAAGAAGTTCATAGATTTGATCGACTTTATTTTTGTCTGTGCACGGAATATCATCGCTCGTGAGATTTTCCACGCGGGTAGGACAAAGAGATCCGCCTGCTTTCATAGCCGCTCCTAATAAAGTAAAAGGAAGAGTGATGAGGCCCATGCCAATTGCAGATGCTGTCAAAACGATGCGGTCAAAAGCGTTGTTTGCATTTTCGGCTCTTGAATAGATGCTGATGGCAAAGCGGGCTCCCGCCATCATCCAAAATCCAATTCCTGTGATTGCATTGTCTTGGTAGCCATACTCGGGAGCATCGTTGGGATCGGAGAGAAACTGTTTGATCGCGATCATTTTTTTCTCCTGATGAAGAAAGTATACTAACAAAGCGCGGAAGTTTTTTTGAACAAAAATGATTTTCTCTGATATGATCATCCACCCAAATGGCTGATACAACAATTTCACTTCAATCAGGTTGGCAGCATCAACTATGCCGCTTTTTCGTGCCAGGCTACGCCGCTAAATATGACAACGAAATCACAGAATATTTCATCGAATTCTTCAGAAATGAATTTGCCATCCAAGAACAACCTTATCGCCGTGAAAAAATCCTAGAGGCCATCGATTTGTCTGAAAAGCATCTTTCTAATGCGAGCTCGTCTTTTGAAACAGGTCGGCTCGAGCATTATGTTCGTGCGATGCGCGAGCGCTTGAATTTGGGAAATCCTTCCTCAGCTACATGCGCACAGCATAATTCTCAGTTATTTGATCACTGGAAAAGGCTGGGGTTTGACGAAACGGCATTTTGGTCTTCGCCCGACCTCGTCGATTTTGTTTTCAAATCCCATCTTCATCGCTACATCTCCCATCCTTATTATCGCCATACCATCGGCAGCGAGTGGATCTTTTCTAGGAGAAACGGTAGAGTTGTGCCTGTGAAAGAGCCTCATCTTCTATTAAATGGAAGAAGAACGCCTTGGTCGGAGATTAAAAAAACTCTCTTTGTCAGCAAAGAAGGAGAGTTGTACTCAATGGTCGATGGTCAAAAGAAATACTGGCAGTATCTCGATCAGGGACTGACCCAATCGGACCGGTTCAACATCAACCAGCCCCGCCATTTGCGCATTTTGAACCCGACACCGCAAGGCTGCGTCCTCGAGCTTATAACAACGCACGCCCACAAGGAAGACTACAACTTCTTAGACCGCCTCTTGAAAGGAACCCGCCATTCATTTTTTCGAATTGTCTTCAGAAATGGATTTGGCTACGGATTCAGAGACGGAGGGGAATATAGCTTCGGCTGGGGAACGCGCTGGATGAATTTTTCATTTTCCAGCTCTCTTTCCACTCATAAAGGAGAATGGATGAGTCCAGACAGTTACGAGTTCATCAAACAGGACCTTTGCATCACTCCCATTAATATCACCGATGCGCAAGCCTTGAAAGTCATCGAACTCATACGTACCCGAAGCGAAGAAATGCATCCTTTCCATGTGGTGACAGCAAATTGCTGCGGCATCTCAGCAGAAACTTTAAGCGAAGCTAACATCATCGACCTTCAGACAAAAGAACACATCGCCGTCTTGCTGTACAAGCTTCTCGTTCCAGGATTGATCCGTAAACCATTGAAAAAGGTCAGCGAATGCATCAGCTCTATCATTCCCGATATTGTCTTACAATGCATCAACACTCTCTACAGGTTTCTATACTCCATCGTTTTCGCTCCGATTTTTTCTTTGCTCGGCGCATGGCGAACGCAGATTACCTACGATGAAGAACCTACCGAACAGCCGGGGCGCAATATGGTTCGAGCATCCAATCAGATCAAAGCCCTTTTTTCCAATGTGTTTGACTTGGTTAGACCCAGCAAGATGACCTTTGATTTGACAAAAAATATCTATAAATGGCAAAAGAGACAACCCAATACTTATTTCGAGAGGAGGAATTAACATATGCCCATTACATTAGATCTTCCAAATGTCCTTTCTTATATCGGCTTTTCCAAGGAGCCGGAACCGGTCCCTCCTCCAGAAAGGATCGATATTTCCAAAGCCGTGAAATGGCTGAGCGATTGCGGGGCGATTAGACAAAAACTCGATGAGCTTACCCCTAATGCCATTTATTCATTGCTCGACAAGCAAGTCGAGGCGGCAGCGCCGCTGATCGGCGAAGCGCAAAAACTCATAGATGGCCAGCCATGTTCCCCATTGATGGAAAGGATCATCAACCATCTGGTCAAGCGGCGATTTGCGGAGCTGCAGCAAAGCCTAAATGCCGCACGCGCGAAATGCGTACAGCACGCAAAGGAAAAAGACGACGACGCGAAATTGGAAGAAAAATGGCAAAGACTTGGGCTGCCGATGTTGGTTTTAGAAAAGCACGCCGATTGCGCGCGCTTCTTAATCGACAGCAAGCTGGCATTTGCCATCGTCGGCTATCGCGAGACTTGCCGAGATCCCAATCTCCACGACCTTAAACTCGATGCCGATGGACATCCCCTCATAAAAATGCAAGGGCGCTGGGTGCGATGGGAAGCAATCAACCGCGAATTGCATTTTGTGAAAGAAGCTGACAAGATCCAATCCCGCAACTATAGCGGCAACATCGTCCAGACATGGAATTATTTCCATCAATTGGGACTCGTCCCCCAAGACCGGTACAATTATCCCGAGATTTTCCCTGTCTATGAACTCAGCCAAGCCGATTATGACCGCGTGCGGCAGCATGCTATGAAATTCTATGAAACAAATCCGGAAAAAGACATCGGCATTCCCAAAGATTGCATCGTCCAATTCCACACATCCGAACGCAGCCAGGGCATGACCCATCCGCTCTTGCAAAATGCAAGGCGCAATTATCCCGTCCACATCGCCATGCGCCTCATTACACCCAACGGCCAAGTCTATTCCTTCGGCGCTATGATGATCAATGATGAGATGGAATTCGTCTTCTCAGACATGTTATCGACATTCCTTTCTACTGTGAATGCAAAAGTCACCATGCTTGACTACGAAGAGTTCCGCGATTATGACGAAAGGATCGTCACTTCCATCCCGCTCACTTCTGTCCGCGCCCAAAACATCAAAGACTTCCTCAATCAGATCCACGATAAACAGCTTCGATTCAATTATTTAAAACAAAATTGCTCAAGCTTGATGTTCGAGATCATGCGGCGCGCCGGCTACGATAACGTTGTCGAAATGCACACCTCAGGGGCAGCTGTCTTCTACGATGCCCTCCCTTCCCTGCGCCATCTCCCGTACATCGGCTCTACAATTGGCAAGGTACAAGATTGCTTTGACGCCATCTTCCAAACGATTAAAGACTGGACGCCATCATTGATAAGCATACCATTTACTTGGATAGCAAATATCCTTCTGTACATACCGAGAAAGGTCAATACCATTGCGATCAATCTCTTGGTGCTCAAAATGGGCGGATCAAAAATGACAACCTCTCTCAACGAAGGAGTAGAGGAAGACGAATTTTACGATAAAAAAGGGCTACTCAATTTCTCAAAGGTCATTCGCTCTTGGACAGACATCTTTAAAGATGAAACGGCATCTCTGTACCACTCCAAATACTTCATGGATTGGCAGAGGGCGCAGCGCTCGACCTTTACCGTAGCTAAGAAAGACCGCCCAAAGATGGAGATCGTCCCTCCAGCTGCATAAAAATAAACGCAAAGGCGCAAATAAAAGAATTCTTCTTCTTTGCGTCTTGGCGTCTTTGCGTTTAAAAGTGCTTAAGAAAAAATAAACGCAAAGGCGCAAATAAAAGAATTCTTCTTCTTTGCGTCATGGCGTCTTTGCGTTAAAAGTGCTTAAGAAAAAATAAACGCAAAGGCACGAATAAATATAATGGACCCCAAAAACTAGACCACTTGAAAAGCTCCTTCATTACATCTTTCAACCCTAAAAGAAGACTTAGCAGGATATTAAGATGGATAGGATAGAAAAATCATTTCTTTCTTCTTATCCTGACTATCCTATCATCCTGCTATTATAATGGACCCCAAAAGCTATGTATTTTTGGGTAATTTAGGAGCGAGGGAGTAAATTTTCAGGTGTTTTTGGTCTAGACATTGGGGTCCACCATAAAAAGAATTCCTTCTCTTTGCGTCTTGGCGTCATGGCGTCTTTGCGTTTAAAAACGCTTAAGAAAAAATAAACGCAAAGGCGCAATTTAAGAATTCTTCTTCTTTGCGTCATGGCGTCTTTGCGTTTAAAAGTGCTTAAGAAAAAATAAACGCAAAGGCGCAAAAGACGCAAAGGCGCGAGTAGAAAAACTAAGCAGGATATTAGGATGTACAGGACGAAGAAAGAAAATTATCTTTGCTGTTCTTCATCTTCGTCAAAGTCGTAGACAGGATGGATGTCAAAGCCTGCGTCGCGCACGGAAAAAATGATCTGCGCGATCGGTTCCCATTTGGCGTTTTTGTCGCAGTGCAAGAGCACCTTGGTCTTTTCCTTTTCTTTAGGAAGAAGCCCTAAATCCTGCTGTTTTTTGAGCTCGTTTCGGATCCCTTTGACGTTATCAAACAGATACTCGTTGAACTCGGTGATCCATTTATATTGGCCGGCTTCATTCACGCTCAAATTGACGATGTAATGATCGTTTTGTCCTTGGAGAAGGGA
Organism: Candidatus Rhabdochlamydia sp.; assembly: GCA_030043815.1. Taxonomy (GTDB): domain Bacteria; phylum Chlamydiota; class Chlamydiia; order Chlamydiales; family Rhabdochlamydiaceae; genus CAJCIW01. The sequence continues at coordinate 2,345 of JASHWX010000151.1, read as the reverse complement.
TTCATCGGAAGATGGCTGGACCTTGACGAGCTGGATGTCTCCGTCGTAGAGCGCAGCCCTTGTCACGGCGAGCGTGGCGAATACGGCGACGACGAGGAACAAAAAGTCCACCATGGGAGCTAAGTTAAGGCTCCCATATCGCTTAATTTCTTCTTCGGGGATGATGCTCATGTCTTACCCTTTATAAATCGATGTTCTGTCTTCGATCAAAGTGGCGATGTTTTGCGCCTCATTTTCCACGTTGGAAAGAGCCCTGACGAGCTGATATTTCGCCATTGAGTGGAGGATCAAAGCAAAGATCGCGACGACAAGCCCTGCCACAGTGGTGCCGACAGAGACGCCAAGTCCGTCAAAAAGAGTAGAAATGCTCTCCATGGAGCGGTTCACATCGTAAAACGCGTAAAACATTCCAAGCACAGTGCCGAGCAATCCGAGCATCGGAGCGATGATAGCGACATCGTTGAGAAGCCCGATTTTATGCCAGAAACCGACCGAGGTCCGTTTCCCTTCGGCTTTCATCGCTTCGACCATGATTGGCAGTCCATGGCGGCGCGAATGGATGCCGCTGGCGACCATTTTGCAGAATAAACTGTTCGTATTCTCGCAGAGAGCAAGCGCATCTTCGAAATTGTTGCTCCCAAGCTTTGTCTGAACGCTCTTGAGCATGGTGTTGGAGACTTTAGAGGAGGATCGCAATGCGATCGCTGAGAAGAGATAGACGCATACTGAAAAAATCGACATCCCTAAAAGAAGCAAATAAATGATCGGGGATCCGGAAAATGCCTGTTTCAAGTCGACGACAACAGCCTTTTGTGTAGGGGATTGGACTTTCTCTTCGATATCTAGAAGAGCGATTTTGTCTTCCTCGAGCTGTTCTTTAGGCAGAACTGTCAATTTGGCAGGCTCTGGTGCGACAATCATCTCTTCTACAACAGACTCGCTCTTAGAGACAAAGTCATCTTCTTCCTCCTCCGTAACAATGTGCCCGAAGGTATTAATTTCTTCAGGGAAATTGGGGGTGTTGAGCAGTGTATCGAGGATCGTTGGGGATTCCACTACTTCAGCTTTTTGATTTTCCGACGAGAACAGCTCTTCTTTGAATGCGTTAAACTCCTCATCGAGAAGGGAAAGTTCTTCATCAAGTTCTGTCGTTTCTTCCTGAACATAGCTCACAGCGGTAGCTGCAGCGGGGGGAGTTTCCGCAGGGCTTTCGACAGATGCTGTCTCTGGGGTAGGGGAAATAGCTGCTTCCTCAGAGCAAAGGGTTAGGAAAGGGATCAGAAGGCCGGAGATGATAAGCTTCTTCATTACTGCTCCTCATTTAAGAATAACTCTAAAGAGCCAGTTGCAACTGGCTCTAAAATTTTTAGGTTATCAAGACTGGGTAGAATAGTGCAAGTAATCTCTCTGTAGTGTAAAATCTCTGTCTATGAAACCTAAAGATTTAAAATGTCCTTTTAAATGGGAGGACAGGCGTCCGCTCATTGATCAGGGAGTGCTGTTTGTCCCTCAATATTACACTCGGCATCATGAATGGGAATTCCCCGGATGGGAAAGCCCGGAGGTCTTCGGGAGAACTGGTCCGATCGAGGTCGAATATTGCACGGGCAATGGGGCATGGATCATCGAAAAGGCGATCCAGCATCCCGATCGATTTTGGGTGGCCGTGGAGAGGCAATTTGAGCGGGTGCGCAAGATCTGGTCGAAAATGCGCAATTTTAATCTCAATAATCTTTTCATTGTTTGCGGCGAGGCGCTCACTTTCACGCAATTTTATGTCCCCGCTTGCTGCTTTCAAAAAATCTACATTAATTTCCCTGACCCCTGGCCAAAAGAAAAGCATGCAAAAAACCGCCTGATCAAAGAGCCTTTTATCTCCGAGATGGCCCGCGCAGCGGTCGATCATGCAACGGTCACAATGGTCACCGACCATGCATCCTACATGCAGCAAATCATCGAATCCATGCGTGAAAGTCCGCTTTGGCAATCGGCATTCCCCGCCCCTCACTATGTCACGGAATGGGAAGGCTACGGGACTTCCTATTTTGATGAATTGTGGCGCACACAGGGCCAAGTGATCCATTACATGCACTATCATAGAGGGGGCCCTCGATGAGCTTTAGTGCAGACCACACAGGCATTTATTTGTCCGGCGAGCCTTTTTATCCCGACGATTCGAATGTGGCCATCGTTCCTCTTCCTGCCCGCCTCCATGACGATCTGAATTGGGCAGAGCCGCTCGAATATGCGAAAACCTTAGAAAAATTCATCCTATGGGATATCGATTTAGGCCTGCCTCATCATGTTCCCCGCGATTCCGCAGCATTTTTATCCTTAACCTTAGG
>JASHWX010000150.1 GCA_030043815.1 Candidatus Rhabdochlamydia sp. | reverse complement strand
CAGTTACAAAACTCTAGCGCATGGCAAAAACGCCCTTTTGAGTCATTTTGCCACCCCGCACCCGAGCCCTACTCCATTTGAGTATGTGCTCGGGTGCGGGGTGGCAAACTGACTCAAAATCATCATTTTTTCCATGCACTGAAGTTTTGCAACTGGCTCTTTCTTATGAATGTTTCTTCTTATGTTTTTTGCGGACGTGGAGAATTGATCCCATTTCATCGGTCTCGACGGCTTCTTTGCGCTCTTCGATGGCCTTCATCTCCTTTTCCCATTCCTTGCGGTGCATTGACATTTTTTCGACGGCTTGCTGTTTTTTGACGAGATCGGCGCGGGCAAGCTCCACTTGATGCTTGGCGGCATCGACGCTCTTTTGCTGCTCTTTGACCTTGTGTTCCTTGGCCCTTAGCTTTTCGTCGACGACTTTGAGATATTGTCGCATTTGCTGGATTTTATCGGTAGGGGCCCCTTCATCCATTTTTTCACGGAGCTGGGTGAGTTTGGCAAAGCGGTGGTCTTTGACCTCGTCCCGCTCCTTTTCGGCGGCGGCGAGCTTTTCTTGCTCTTTTTCTAGAGCATTTTTCTTTTCGCGGAGTGTTTTTTCCGCTTCTTCGAGCTTTTTTTGCTTGATGATGGCGATTTGTTCAAGAGGATATTCTTCACCCATTATCGGAACAAGGCTTTGAGTTGTTGCAAGGTCTCTTCAAAGCTCGATTTTTCTTCGACAAGTTGTCTTAAGAAGCGTTGGACTTTATCGATGTATTTGATCGCAAAATCCGCCCCTTTATCGGAGCCCGGCTTATACTCCCCGATGCGGATGAGCAGCTCGTTTTTCTTGTAATTGGCCAGCACTTCGCGCACTTTACTGATGAGCTGCAGATGCTCCTTGTCAATGATATGGGAAAGAATACGGCTGATGGACGCGAGGACGTCGACAGCGGGGTATTGGCTTTGCCTTGCGAGTTCTGAAGAGAGGATGATATGTCCGTCGAGAATCGAGCGGGTCTCGTCTGAGACCGGTTCGTTGATATCTTCGCCGGCGACGAGGATCGTGTAAAAGGCGGTCATGAACCCTTTGTCGGAGTTGCCCGAGCGCTCGAGCAGGCGGGGGAGGGTGGCAAAGACCGAGGGCGTAAAACCGGCGCGCGCGGGGGGTTCGCCTGCGGCAAGGCCGATTTCCCTTAGGGCACGCGCAAAGCGCGTGATCGAGTCCATCATCAAAATGACGCTCTTGCCTTGCTCGCGGAAATATTCGGCAATCGCCGTACCGACATAGGCGGCGTTGATTCTGAGCTGGGCGGCCTGGTCTGAAGTGGATACGATGACGACAGACCGCTCCATGCCTTCCGTGCCCAGGTCATTTTCTAAGAATTCGCGCACTTCCCTTCCGCGCTCGCCGATGAGCGAGATGACGTTGACGTCTGCGCGGGCGTTGCGGGCGATCATGCCAAGCAGGGTCGATTTACCGACGCCAGCCCCTGCAAAAATGCCCATGCGCTGCCCTTTCCCGCACGTCAGGACGCCGTCGATGCATCGGACGCCGACCGATAGGGGTTCTTTGATCAGGCGCCGCTTTAACGGATCAGGCGGGGGTCCGATGACAGGGTAGCTTTCTTCTAAAACGAGGGGGCCTTTTGCATCCATGTCAAGGGGTTTGCCGAGACCGTTTAAGACACGGCCAAGCAAGCCCGGTCCGACTTGGATATGCAGCGGCAAACGGAGCGGGATGACCTCGGAAGAGGGGCCGATCCCATGCATTTCTCCAAGCGGGGAAAGGAACACCTCTTCCCGCGTAAAGCCCACCACTTCCGCCATGAGCGGCTCGCCATCGCGTTTGATCATGACGACCTCCCCCATTTTGACCTGGGGAATGACAGCCTTGATCAACATGCCGATCACTTCGGTGATCCGTCCATGGACGGTCGTCATCTCGAGCTCGTCAAGGTGGGTGATCAGCTGTTCAAAGTTAGGAGGTAATTCCATTAAAGTTGGACCTGCATCATTTGTTTAATAGCGGACACCGCATTAGATAACAAGACCGAGGTAAATTCGAGTTCTTGCTGGGCTTTGTTGAGTTTGACTTGGATGAGCAAGAAATCGCCAGGGGAGAGGCTATCCCCTTTGCTTTTAAGATTTTGTAATTGCGATTTGGCCGATTCGAGCTGTGCCTGCCCATCGCTCAAATAAGAGAAGAATTTGCCAAGCGGCCCCCCGAACTCAGAAGGATCGGGCTCTTCGGGCACTTCCGCGCCCATTTTGGCATTTGCTGAGCGCAAAATGGAATTGGCATCGGTGAGCTTATTTTTCATCACGTATTTGGTCGATGATTTAAGCTTGAGATTAGGCGTGTTCAACTGCGTGTTGATATCCCCCAGCGTGCTCTGAGCATTATTGAGCTGGGCGAGGAGCGTATCCATGGTTGGGGCTTGAGCTAAAGGGGGCTGCCCATGCATCAAGTCAAAAGGGGAAATCATCGACGTTTTGCCAGCAGAGGCCATCGGGGATCCCGCCCCTTCTTTCATGAAGGAAGAAAACGATTGTGTCGGCAAAGCTCTTTCCTCTCCCGTCTCAATGGGAGCGGTAGAGGGAATGCGGACTGGAGCTGATATGTCGGCGGGTAATTCTCTATCTGCCATGAAATACTCACATTATTTTTTTATGGAACCCTATATCTAAAAATAACAGAAAAGCCCTTTTTATTCATAGAGATCTCAATTAAAGAAAAAATAGCAGGATGACAGGAAGATCAGGATATTTTTATCCTGAACATCCTGTCATCCTGCTATTTTCTTTATTTCTTATGCGTCTCGCCGGCGGCGGGGGCAGGGGCCTTTTTGACGAATTTCCTGACAAACTCTAGGCTGTTTTTTGCGAGGTCTTTCACCATGGGATCTTTGCTGTCGTGAGAGGATTGTTCGAGGACTTTTTCCCCTTTGGCGACTTCAGCCGGATTGAGGGACAAGCTCAAGCCCAAGAATGTCTTGGCCATTTCGTTGTTGGGCTCCTTGGCCAAGATGTCTTCGAATATCTTTGCCGCTTGTTTGAGCTCTAGTTTGCACAGGTGCATGTACCCCATCCCCACTTTCGGGAGGAGATTATCGGGCCTGAGCAGTTCAGAGGCTTTGAACAATTTGATCGCCGCGTCTTCATCGCCTTGATTGATGGCGATGAACCCCGACTCAGCAAGCAAGAAGAAGTTGTCTTTGTATTTTTGAAGCTGTTGTCCCATGTTTGAACCTTAATTTTAAAAATTTACGAGCTTTTTTGGTTTCTCACCATGTTGTTAATGACGGACTGCACCTGCGAGATCAAGTTGGAGATCGACTCGCCGATTTGCGTCACTTGGCTCATTGAAAACTGCAAGAGCAAAAACTTACCTGGCGTCGCGGCTGAGATCCGGCTCGCGACAGCGCGCACTTGCGAGATCACCTGGCTCTGTAGGTGAATGTACTGTTTGATCATCGTACTGAACGATATGGTTGCCCATTGGGATTCACCGGCCATTGCTACTCTCCTTCTATTTCTTGTGAGTGACTTTTGTTAAAACTTTTTGCAAAGCTGCATATCCATGAAGAAGGATGCCGAGCTTGTCAAAGTCTTCCGTTTGTGCGCCTTGTCTCAAAGTGTTTTTGAT
>JASHWX010000149.1 GCA_030043815.1 Candidatus Rhabdochlamydia sp. | reverse complement strand
GATGGCTTTTCTCGTGACGAAGAGGGCGCAGCCGCAGGCGTAGTTGATGTCGCGGGCCTGATCGTAGGGGCCCGATTCACCGCATCCCTCGTGATAGCAGCGCATGGTCTTTAGGTTCACATTGCCCCCGGCGTGCCATATCACAGTAGGCTCGTCGTGGAAGAAGATTTTTGCTCCGAACGCCCCTGCATCGGGATAGGATTGCATCGCTTGGGCAAAGCTCGAGAGAAGGTTAGGCGCCGCTATCGTGTCATTATTGAGCAAAAGGACTGCATCCGCTCCTCGCTCTATCGCATGGCGGATCCCGACATTATTTCCTTCGGCAAAGCCTAAATTCTGTTCATTTTTGATCAGATGAACATCGGAAAGCGGCCCCAGCTCATTGGCATTGTCAACGAGGATGATTTCATAGCGAGGGTAGTCTTGGCGTCGAAGAGAGTCAAGGCACTCGAGGGTGTCTTTTAGATTGCGATAGTGCAAGATGATAACCGCGATCATCGGCTTGCCAGATTTTTAACCTCATGCGCATGATAGCTCGAGCGGACAAAGGGCCCGCAGTACATCTGCTTGATGCCAATCGAATATCCAAATGCTTCATACTGTTTAAACTGCTCTGGCGTGACGAACTCCTTGACGAGGAGTTTGCGATGGTCCGCTTGCAGGTACTGACCAATGGTGATGATATCGCAGCCTGCTTCTAGTAAATCTTTAATGGTCTCCTGAACTTGAACGGGTGTTTCTCCCAGTCCGACCATGAGCCCGGATTTGACGTGGCTTGCGCGCTGAGAATCTTTGACATAGCGCAAAACCGACAACGTGCGGTCGTAGGTCGCTCGATGACGCACGCGCGGGGTCAGCACGCGGACAGTTTCGATATTGTGGTTGAACACATCGGGCTTTTCTGCCAAGACGCGATCGAGGGCTGTTTGTTCACCGGAGAAATCCGAGGTGAGCACTTCGATGGAGACTTCAGGGCATTCTTGCCGTACCGTGCGGATGATGGCTGCGATATGAGAGGATCCCTGGTCGGCAAGGTCGTCTCTTGCCACCATCGTGATGACAACATGCTGCAAACCCAGTTCTTTGACCGATCCCGCTATACGGATCGGCTCATCTTCTTCAGGGGCGCGAGGTGCCTTAGAAAAGTCGATATCGCAAAAGCCGCAATTTCTCGTGCATTCTTTGCCCAGAGCTAAAAAGGTGGCCGTTTTGTTGGAATAGCACTCGAACCGATTGGGGCATTTGGCCTCTTCACATACCGTATTAAGGCGGTATTTAGCCAAAATCGCGTTCGTTTTAAATAGATTTGCCCCTTTGGGGAGGCTGCGGTGGAGCCACGAAGGAAACCGTCCGCGAGGCTGCTCTCCTTCATACGATTCAGGGTTGATCGGTAGACGATTAATTTTCATTTTTTTATTCGGGGTGGGAAATGGATCGGCGTGTCATTAGCGAGGAGGGCTGCCTCAAGCCAGCTTTCAGCGACAGTAGGATGGGCATGGATTGTTTCCATGACGCTTTCCACAGTCAGTTCATTGGCAATGGCAAGGCCCATCTCCGCTATTAAAGTAGACGCTTCATGCCCAACAACCTGCGCTCCAAGAATTTGGCCTGTTTTGCGATCGACAATGACCTGGGCAAACCCTTCGGTCTCGATGGAAGCGACCGATTTCCCGAGCGCCTGGAACGGGAATTTGCCGACGGCAGCGTTGTAGCCCGCTTCTTGGGCTTGTTCCAGCGTCATTCCGACGGTGGCGATCTCCGGGGTCGTGAAAATGACAGCCGGGACCGCCTCATAATGCATTTTTGCTGCTTGGCCGCCTGCATTGGCTGCCGCGATGACCCCCTGATGGGACGCTACGTGTGCGAGCATGTACTTTCCCGTCACATCGCCGATGGCATAAATGCCGGGGACATTAGTCTCCATCTTATCATTGACAGGGATCAATCCTTTCTCTGTGACTGCGACGCCCGCTTTATCCAATCCGACATCTGCAGAGATGATCTTTCTTCCCACAGAGACGAGGGCCATGTCGCAGGCGACCGCGGGATTGCCTTTCAATCGGACGCTTAAGCCATTTTGCAAATGATCGATCCCTTCAACAGTGACCCCGGTGCGGATTTCGATCCCTTTCTTCGTGAAAGCCCGCGTCAGAGCTTCGGCGACGCTTTTTCCTTGCAGCATGATGATCGAAGGAAGCATTTCTAAGATGACGACTTTGACACCGAGCTCGACAAAGAGCGAAGCGAATTCGCAGCCGATATATCCTCCGCCGATGATCGCGAGAGTTTTAGGCAGACTCGTCAGTTCGAGAATCGAAGTGGAGTTGAGCACTCTCTGATGATCGCAGGGGAAAGCAGGAATATCTAAAGGCTCCGATCCAGTGGCGATGATCGTCTTTTCCGCGTAGACGATGACGTTATCTTGCCCTTTGACCTTGATTTCACGCGGGGAAAGAAATTCCGCCTGGCCCCGCAATATCGTCATGCCATTAGAAAGGAGCAGCCCCTCTAGGCTTTTGCGGATTTGAGCGACAACAGCGTCTTTGCGCTGTTTCATCTTCGCATAGTCAAAAGTATAGGAACCGACATTGATCCCATAATCAGAAGCATGGGAGAGTTTTTGCATGAGACTTGCATTCGCGAGCAATGTCTTGGTAGGGATGCAGCCGACATTCAAGCAGCATCCGCCCAAAAGTCCTTTTTCGATCAGGCAGACATTCATTCCCATTTGCGCAGCTTTAATGGCAGCCACATAGCCCCCTGGCCCCGATCCAATGACTGCGAGATCAAAATTTTTTCTTTCCATAACTTCCCTTTAGTCATCAAATTTACAGGTTTTCTTTTGAGAAAAAAAGTAGAAAATTTTGCTTTGCCTGTGACAAGATGGAATTGTATAAGGACGTGATTATGCTTCCTAAAGACCGTCAAAAAATGTGTACGAACTGCGATGGGCGGATCCCCTACGACGCCGAAGTTTGCCCTTATTGCGGCGCTGGGCAGTCCAGTTCTAAAGAAATGCACCACCAATCCCTCCAACAGAGCTTGACATCCCTCTATCCCCCGCCTTATGCAGAGAAAAACAAACCCGAACCCCGTAAAGAACCTATGGCAGAAAAAAGATTTAATAACTCAATATTAGGCGCGCCGACGATTCCCGTCGACACGCACCAAGAACAACAAGCCGATGAAGGCAAAAGCAGCTTTTGGCCCATCTTGCTTCTCTCAGTCGGTGCGAATCTGCTCACGATCGGCCTGCTGCAGCTTTTCTTTTCCGATAACGGTTTCTTGCGCCTCGAGTGGAACAGCGGGTATTGGTTTGTGTACTGTCTGGCAGCGCTTCCCTTGTTTTACTTAGGATTTAAGAAAGCCAACGTCCTGAAATAGCTTTCTTGAGCAGACGATTGTGTACTTACATCAAGAATTAACGCACAAGATCATCGCAGCGGCCATAGAAGTGCATAAAAACTTAGGCCCCGGTCTTTTGGAAGTTGCTTATCGGCTTTGTTTGGGTTTAGAACTTGAAAATCAAGGACTGAAATTTCAAACGGAAGTCGATATTCCACTTTTGTATAAAAACAGAAAGATTAACCATTGTTTTCGTTTAGACTTTATTGTGGAAGAAAAGGTCATTCTTGAACTGAAATCTACAGAAGTGCTGTTGCCGGTTCATGAGGCGCAGCTTTTAACCTATCTTCGCCTCTCGGATATACCACTCGGGCTTCTCATCAATTTCAATGTTCCAGTAATTAAACAAGGGATTCGCCGTTGCATTTTGACCGACGATGCCAAACAGTCTGTAGTTGTATAAGTTTCAATTTTAGGTATGCAGTGTTGCATTTTGAATGACGATGTCAAACAATCTGTAGATGTGGAAGTTTCAATTTTAGGTATGCAGTGTGCATTTTGAATGACGATGTCAAACAATCTGTAGATGTGGAAGTTTCAATTTTAGGTATACACAGAGGAGAGAACGAGACGCTGAGACGCAGAGGTTGAACTTCAGTCTGATGCTAGTCAAGGACGATGCCAAACAATCTGTAGATGTGGAAGTTTCAATTTTAGGTATACACAGAGGAGAGAACGAGACGCTGAGGCGCAGAGGTTGAACTTCAGTCTGATGCTAGTCAACGCGGTAGGTTCGAACGCCTCTTTTTGCACGGAGTGCGCGCTATAATGGGTGCGTTTTTTTCTGAAAAAGAAGGCCCCTTCTAACATTCTCTTGAAACAACAGGGCCTTCTTTTTCAGAAAAAAACGCACCCATTATAGCGATGCTTCGCATAAAAGAGGCGCTCTCTGCGTCTCTGTGCCTCGTGCTTCCCCCTCTGCGTTTACCTAAATTCAAGAGTCCTCTTGTGAAAACTTGGTAGAATGAATCCCAATCAAAATTCAAGAGTCCTCTTGTGAAAACTTGGTAGAATGAATCCCAATCAAAATTCAAGAGTCCTCTTGTGAAGCTTGGTAGAACATATATCCCCTTTAGGTGACGATTGGTATTATCCTCGGATTACAACTTGAGGGTTTCTTGGATCAAGTGTTCCGTAATGGCAATTCTCGACGATGGGGATGGGACGTCGAGGATTATAGTTGTAAAAATGGCTGGTATCTAATCGCGCGCGGACCCACTCTGCACCAGCAGACAGAGGAAAGAAAAAGAAGACCTTTCGATAATTGCCGTCAGAGCCTTTATAGACCGGAAGC
>JASHWX010000148.1 GCA_030043815.1 Candidatus Rhabdochlamydia sp. | reverse complement strand
ATTGTTTAGCATTTGTTGGATGATATAGCTAACTGTGTACAATTCATTAAAATGTTGTAAATACTGATCGCGAGATAATTGGTTTTTAATAGGACGATCTTCGATTTCCGCAAAAAGGATATTAGCCTGTGAAGCGATATTCAATTCTATTCCAACTTTTAAGAATACATCTGACAAGCTCATACTTTGTTTAGCAATATATTTATCAGTAAATAGATTGCGTTTTATTCTAAGTGTTGTCTTATTGATGAGGTTTTTAAAATTCTTTGGACTCATTGTAGCATGGAAAATTTCCAGACGATTTAGAAGAATAGAACTGTCTGGACATGCAACAGTGCTCAGTTGATCAAATTTTCTGTTTTTTTCAGCATAAGACAATTCGTTTCCTCTGAATGTAAATGAAATTCCTTTAAGGACATCTTCGATAAGAAAATTTTTATGAGAGATTGCTGAAAGGCTTGCTTGAAGTTTCTCGCGTTTAGCAATATCTTGTGGAACATGTCTTGTCCACTGTTCAAATAGCTCTTCTGGATTGGAAAGAGAGGTTATTTTTTGAAAATGAGATTCTCTAGAGTTTTGTAATGCATATTTCACTTTGCTTGGGACCATCTTGTAAAGACGATCGTCATTCTTGTAAAGACGATCGTCATTTATTCTCTCCCACTCAGGATCTTTGTCCCGGATTAGGCGATTGTCTTCATTGATCATTTTGCGGATGCAGTCATTAAAAAATTGTTGAATGCTGGTTTTGGCGTCTTGGGAGACGCATGTGGCGGCTTGGAGGGTATTTTCATCTAGATAAGAATAGATATGGAACACTAATTCAGGGGGGAGAATTGGAAACATACAAGACCTCATTAATTAAATTGCGAGGAAGCATACTTAATTTGGGATTATTAATAAAGCGAAAATGATGGGTGAGTAAAAATTTTATTGACATGGGTGGGGTTGATGAGGGATTAAGAAGATATGAAAATCAAGCATCGGCAGCTTAAAAAAATTTCTATTTTCTTTGGGATACTTTGTGTTTTTGTTTACGGAGCGATTGTGTACTTCCATGCGCCTTTCATTCGAGAGGGGTTGGAGATTCTGGACAATTGGGTGTATGATTGGCAGGTGCGCCATGCGCGTAAGCCGATGCTGTCGCCGAATAATCGTGTGGTGGTGGTGGATATCGATGATCGGAGCCTGAATCTCATTGGGCGGTGGCCGTGGCCGCGGAATGTGTTGGGTGGGTTGGTCGAGGGGTTGTTCGCTAGGGGGGCAGAAGTTGTCGCGATGGATTTTGTTTTTCCAGAAAAGGAGCAGAATATCGTCGATGAGTTTGTCGAGGATTTTCAGGGGCAGTCTTCGATAATCAGTGCATTGGAATCTGTGAAAGGCAAGTATGATTATGATGCGATCTTTGCGAAGAGCTTGAGCAGGGGCAAGACGGTTTTAGGGATTGTTCTTCTTCCGAAGGGGATAAATGAAGGGGTTTTGCCGCTGCCTTTGACTACGTTGCCGTCGAGTCTTTCGAATACGCTTCTGATTCCTCAATTGCATGATTATTTGGGAAATGTGGAGGTTTTGCAGAAGGCGGCAACTTCGGGGGGATTTTTGAATTCTTCGCCGAGCCCGGACGGGGTGCTCAGATTGTCGCCGTTATTGCTCAAGTATGGCGATTCCTTGTATCCGTCCCTAGCGCTGGAGGCGACGCGTTTATTTTTAAACACCAAAGAGACAAGCCTGATCCTTCAACGCTATGACTTTGGGACGGTGATCGAGGGGCTGCAATTGGACAATGAAATTGTCCCTCTGACCCCCGAAGGGCAAATCTTGATTCCATTTTGGGGGAAGAGTTATACATTCCCTTTTGTTTCTGCTTGCGATGTCTTATTGGACAAGACGCAGTATCCGTTAAAGGGAAAGTTGGTCTTCATTGGATCTTCAGCGTCGGCGATGGGAGATCTTGTCTCTACTGCGATAGCAGGGATTTTTCCAGGAGTAGAGGTGAATGCCAGCATCGCATCGGGGATCATCGACCATTTTTTGCCATACAAGCCGGCTTGGGGCAAAGGGGTAGCTGTCGGGCTCATTTTGGTCGCGGGAGTGCTTTGCGCCATTTTGATTCCTCTACTGTCGGCGATCTGGGGGACGCTTTTTACTCTGTTGATGGTCTTTTTGCTGCTTGTCCTGAACCATGTGCTATGGGTGGACAAGCATTTGTTCGTCCCGATATTGTTGCCGATGTTGATTGTGCTGTTTCTTTGGGGAATGGATATCGTGGGAGGGTATTTCTTTGAAATTAAGTGGCAGGAAAAGATTCGCCAGCTTTTCAATCAATATGTTTCTCCGATTTACATCGATAAGATGCTCGAACAAGAAGTGGCTGTCACATTGACAGGGGAAAATAAGGAAGTGTCGGTGTTATTTAGCGATATTCGCATGTTTACTTCGTTGTCAGAACAGATGAGCGCGCCTGAGGTGAAGACGTTTCTCGATCGTTATTTTACAAAGATGACGCAGGTCATTTTCAATGCTCAGGGGACGATCGATAAATACATGGGGGATGCGATCATGGCTTTTTGGGGCGCGCCTCTGGATGATTCGAGGCATGCTTACCATGCGGTGGGTGCGGCGTTAAAGATGCAAGAGACGCTCGTTCCATTCAATGCGGAACAAAAAAATCCGATTCAGATTGGGGTGGGGGTGAGCACGGGTCAAGTGCATGTGGGGGACATGGGTTCTCAATTTAGGAGGAACTACACTGTGATTGGCGATACTGTCAATACGGCGTCGCGTTTGGAGGATCTCACCAAGTACTATCATGTGGGCATTATCGTAGGAGAATCGACGTATCTTCAAACAAAGGATAAATTTATTTATAGAAAATTAGACAAGGTTAGGGCAAAAGGAAAAACAATACCAGTTGAAATATACCAACCTCTGGCTTTAGAGGGCAGCGAGGCATTAGCGAAGGAATTAGAGATGCACAACCAAGCTCTTGATTGCTATTTTCAGCAAAAATGGGATGAGGCGCGTGTGCGATTTCAACAATTGGCTGAAAGCTATCCGCAAAATCGGCTTCTTTACGAAGTATACCTTAAACGGGTTCAAGGCGCTTTGCCTGGGCCGAGTTGGGATGGTGTGTATACGCTGGAAACAAAATGAAAGGAATACATATGAAACGATGGATGCTTGCGATTCTGATGATGTTTGTAGTTGCTATTCATGCTGCGGACAAATCGATTGGGACAGTGGTATCGACAACAGGATCGGTATCTGCACAGCTGGGCAAAGGAGAAAAGAGGCCGTTGAAAGCGAATTCTCCTGTGTATTTAGGGGATACCGTTTTCGTAGGAATGGACAGCTTTGCTCAAATTGTGCTCAATGATAACAGCGCCATGAATTTGCTATCAGGAACCGTGTATACATTCAAAACATTCAAATATTCTGATGGAGCCAGCGATAACCAGTATGTCTCCTATTTGGCCAAGGGGGGATTTCGGCTGCTTGCAGGGGATATTGCATCGGGAAATCCTGATCAATATCAAATCAACACTCCTGTAGCAACTATTGGGATTCGGGGCACGACCATTGATGCGCTTCTGGGTAAGACGAATCTAGGTGCACTCGAACTTGCTGTTCAAGTGCTTAGTGGAAGCGTGAATATCTCAAACCCTTATGGAGCTGCAAATGCTCAGACGGGAATGGGTGTAACGACGACTGCGGGGCAAGCGCCAATCATTGTCCAGGGAACTCCTGCTGGCCTCAGCGGACAGACATTTGTAGGCCCTGGTCAAACGACCTGTCCTGCTCAATAGCTCATTTGTCTCTTGCTTTTGTCGGTGTGGCGAAGTGAAATGCGGGGTTTAGGGGATCTTGCCGTTTGGCAAAGTAATAGGCCTTGCGGTGGTCTCCTTCTTTGAGTCTGTTATGGGTGAAGAACATGGCCCGTCTGGAATTCTGACTGTGGTTTGTCTCAGAATAATGGGGAATAAAGGAACTGATTAAGACAAGGTCTCCCTGGCCTGTCTCAAGAGGAATCCAGGTGATCTTGTCGCTGTATTTTTTTTGGATGGAGCCGTGTTCTTTACCGCCGACGACATAGGGAAGGACGGCGCGTCCCAATTCCACTTCCGAAGGGTCGAGATCGGGTTCTTGGGCAAAGGTCTGGCGCCAATTCTCAGCAACTTGCAAGCAGCCGTTTTCCAGCGTAGCTGTGTCGATGCAGACCATCGCAGTGACGTGTTCGCGCGGCCCGAAAAACTCGTAGGCGGGAAAATCTTGATGGGGCGGGAATGCGCCGCCGCCTGGCCATTTGAAGTTGATCTTATCTTTGAAGAGCACGTAGGGTTCTCCGAGAAGTCGGCTGATGTAGGAGGTCAATGTGCCAGCGATGAAATAGTAAAGGTCAGGGTAGCAAGAGAGGAGGTCTTCTGCGCGGCAGGCTTGCAGCGGGTTGCTGGCTTCGGGAACAATGATGAGCGTCCCCGGTATGCATTGGGGAAAAGAACATGAGAGCATGCTTTGTGCGGCTGTGTTGATCTCTTCAGCCCAGCCTTGGAGCAGCATCACTTGCTCAGGGGAGAAAAAGTTCTTGATCCATAGATAACCGTTCTCTTGAAAGAATGCTTTTTGCTTTTCCCATTCGCTCAATCGAGTGGGAGGAAGAACAGCTCTTTCTAGGTTGTCTTGAGAGTCGGCCGCTGCACATTGCAAGGCGATTGTGCACAAGAGAGAAGCAAATTTTAAAGCGTTCATCAAAAACCCCTTATTAAGTAAAATGGATGAGCAAGTGAAAATATGCTAAAAGTTCTTTTTGAGTCAATCATCGATACTCCTCTAGGAAAAATGGTCGCTATCGCCGATGAAAAAATCCTTTTTTTGTTGGAGTTCGATGACTATCGGCATTTGGACTGGGAAATTGAGCGGCTTAAAAAAAATACAAAAGCAGAGGTCATCGAAGGAACGTCGGATCCGATTAACTCGATAAGAAAGGAATTGCAGTTGTATTTCAAAGGAGAGCTGACCGTTTTCAAGACGCTCATGTTTTGTTTTGGGACTGTGTTTCAGCGCAGTGTCTGGAAGGAGCTGAAGAAAATTCCCTATGGACAGACGCGCTCTTACGCGGATGTCGCCCATGCTCTTAGCAAACCGACAGGCTATCGAGCCGTCGCGCAGGCCAATGGATCCAATCAATTGGCGATTGTCATCCCTTGCCACCGTGTCATCAATGCTAATGGCGAAATGGGGGGATATGGGGGCGGATTGCCTCGAAAGGAGTGGCTGCTCAAACATGAAGGTTGCTTAAAATAGTTAAGAAAAAATATTCTTATTCCCTAAAAAGACAGGAGGTGCTTATGGCAACGGTAAATAGACCTACTGGTCTTGTCAGAATAGGGGACGCAATCGATCGATTTGTCGAGGCGGAAATTAAGGATTTGAAAAACAATCCCATTCAGTATGTCTTCGATTTGCTGCCCAATCCTTTTAATCTCAGACCTCAAGGACAGTCGAATACACGCATCTTGACAAATGCTGCATCCGATTTTGTCGATGATTTCAAGAATGAGATCAATGAGATGGTCGCGCGTGCAAAAGATGCGGGGGAAAGGGGCCTCAATCCTCAGAATTTGATAAGAGGGGATTGCATGCCTCCTCTGCAGCAGCGCTGCCAGATCTCAAGAGATATCCTTGTTGCGACATCTGTGAGTTCCTCCATAGGGAGCGTGCTCGGGCTGGCGTTGACAGGACTGTCGGGGATCACATTTTTATCAGTAGTTGTAGGTGCTTCTTCAGCTTTAGGAGCTTGGGCAGCGCACACTGCTTATGAAGAGAGTGCGCGCGCAGGAGAGATGGAGGCGTTCTGGCGGCGCGCAGAAGCAAACGCGGAGGAGTTGAGGGGAAATGTTTCTCGTTTTACGCAGCAGCTCCGGGCAAACGATATTCAAATCGCTGCGCTGAGGACGACGCGCGAGCAATTAGATGCCCAAATTCGCAATCTGA
>JASHWX010000019.1 GCA_030043815.1 Candidatus Rhabdochlamydia sp. | reverse complement strand
AGAATCGGTTTTTGCTCGAGCATTTAGAGTCTCTCATTTTTGCTTTGCAGCTGCGCGATGATCTCATCGACGAAGCGCTATCAGCAAAGTTGCTGCAGCTAAAAAATCATCTCTTGCAGCAATCGGGAAATTTTTATCTCGCTAAAGGTGTCTTGCACGGCACAGGCAATCCACTCTGGCGTTCGCGCGGGCAAGTTTTAAGAGGCTCAGGCTTCAATTACGATTATCCAGACAAGGAGAGTCCTGCGCGCGATCTGCGCTCGGCAGAGCTTCTTCGCCAAGGCGATTTGCTCGTCACCACAGGTTTAGATGGCATCTTTCCTCCCGGTTTTAGAATCGCTGTCGTCTCATCTGTTCAAACGCTCAAAGAAGGCGCATCTTCCTATGAGATTGAAGCCATTTCAACGGCAGGAAATCTCGATGAATTGCATCATGTCTTTGTGCTCCCGCCTCATTTCTAGCTGCAAAAAAAATCGTCTGAGAAGTAAATTATACATATCGGAGGTGTGCCACCGGTGTTACAACTTGTCGGGAGTTTTCGCTGTTCGATTGCGCTCTTTGCCGTCTTATGCGTGACGGTTGCTCTTGGCATGCTGATTGAATCTCCTCACCCGTCTGTTTATCTTCTTCTCGGCGCTCTTTTTCTCAATTTAAGCATCGCGATCATCCGAAAACGTCTATTCAAAGTTCAGCAATTGCCCCTTTTGATGCTCCATCTCGGTTCCATGGCTGCCATTGCGGGCCTTTTCATTGACTCTCTATTAGGTTTTCATGGAATCATGATCCTCTCGAAGCATCAATCGAAAACCTGCATTCTTCCGAGCACATATGCTATCGCTATCGAATCAGAAAATGATCCTGTCTTCATCCCCATCAGTGAAAAGATTTTTAAAGCAGCGCAATCAGAAATGCCGATCACCCTCTTTTCCAATAACGGGATCCAAGCCAAACTCGTGCGCTATCTTCCCCATGCTAAACAGAGGATCAAGTGTTTCGCTGATGACCAGATGACACTGTTCCTCCCCGGCAAGCAAGGCGTGCCTGTCATTTTGCAGCCGACACGAAAAATCCATCTCACCCCGATGCAGTTCAACGAACAGCCTTGGAAGGTCACCGCGATCAAGTCTGAAGAAGTCGGTGAAACCGCTGCAGAACTCTCGCTTAGTCAGCGCAAAGAACCCTCTCGAGTTTTTGCCTTGATCGAAGATCAGCGCGGAGAAGAGTATGTCTTGATGATCGGGCAAGAAGGCGGCGTTGTGATGAGCTCTGTCGAATCGCTCATCAAAAATTCAGTCGTGGCCTTCAATAATGGACGCGCAGGATATGGCATTCGTGCGAAGATCCCGCAAGAAATTGGAGGCAGCGGGATCGACCGCTCTGTCTATATCAAGATTTTACCATCGCCTGAAGCTGTGAGTAAAAAAGACTCGCAAAACCCGTGTTTGTATGTGAATTTTAATGATTCGGAGATCGTGCCTTTGACCTACGACCCGACAGCCACATCGTTCCGATGGCCGATCTTAGGCGGAAAATACTTAGCGCGCTTCCAGCCGCTCGTCCAGCCGCTTCCCCACACATTGCGTCATAAACGATGGGAATGCCCCCATTCGCCGCTCTTTGATCATAATGAAAAGTGCCGGTGTGTGCTGACTTTGGCAGAAGAGGGGGTGGAACCGCACGAAATCGCCATCGGCTACCGCAAAGCTTATGTCGCTAAAAGGGGGGGATATCGCTACGTGCTGATGAACACCCCATCGCAAGACGAAGAAATTCATATCGGCGTGCAGCATTTCATTGCTAAATTCTGGCTGATCTATCCAGGAATTTTTTGCGCTGCTTTGGGTCTATTGTGCTTATATTTAAGACGCAAATCGATCAGTCTTCGATGACATATGTGCGTTGACCCCCATACTGGTCACGCCAAACGCCCCAACGTTTGCGGTTGAGATGACTCTCGATCAGCTTCAACGCGTCATCGGATACTTTTCCGCGTGCGTAATCGAGATCTGCTTGTGTAGGAATGTATCCTGCATTTTCATATTTTAAGATGTACTCATAAATTCTGCGGCCGGTGTAGCGTCCATATTCAATGCATTCATCTTGGCCATGTCTCTCCCGTCCCCAATGAAACAGACGATAAAATGTGTCCTTGGAGCATTGGAGATCGCAAGCGAAGCGAAAATCCTCAGAGTCTACTTCGAACCTTGCTTCAATCAGCACATCTAAGTATTGTGCAACAAGGCCTTCTTTTAACATCTCTTGAAAAAATTCATGAGAGGGGTAGTAACTCCAACAGCGAATCAAAAAGCCTAGCATGTAGCTGCTCACGTGCTTGCTGATGGCAAATTTGATGTCGCTGTGAGTGACTTCATAGGGGCCGTTGGCGCGTCGATTATATTGATCGCAAGTGGAGTTGTCTTGAATGATAAGCTTCATTTGAACTTCTCCGGAAGTCAAAGCAGCTCGAAAGAGTTCCTGTGTGATTATTGTATATCGAAGAATTTCTTTCTTTAAAGAATCTGATAAGCTGCTTGACCAGACGCACAACGCCTCTTCTGGCGTGAATTCTCGGCGAAAGCTGGGCATCATGGCTTTAACAGCGTGTTCATCATTGGCAGTGATCGCCGCTTTCAAATCCTCAAAAATGGGTTGATAGCCATGTGCAATAAATGCGCCCGCAAATCCCATCATTTTATGCAATAATGCGGATGTCAATTTTCCTTCTGGGCAAATCATTTCGATGCAATTTTTAGAAAAATGCCTCGCGAGGATATCGATGCGCTCATCTTCACTGAATGGATATCCATGGGTTTTAAAAAACTGAATGAACAGCCAAGCTTTTTCAGGAGCCTGCTTGAGGATGCATTTCAAATCAGCGGCTGAGAGTTGATGGCCCAAGGAAACGAGAAACTCCATCGCCTTCACATCACGATAACCATGATGGGCAAGAGAGGCATCGACTTTCACGCCTGCATCGACTAACATTTTTGCCCGTTCAGCTCGAGTATCTTCATTGCAGTTACGCAATACGAAATCAAGATCAGGCAGTGTGGGTTTGTAGCCTCGAACTAGAAGAGGATCAAGAAATCTTCGATCTTTATCCACAAGGGCGGATTTCACAGCTTTTTCAGTGATTGCTCCTCCGATATCGAAAAGGACATTCAATTCTTCTTTCACAGGATCAAATGAGAAAGTATAGCAAAAGAGCGCTTCGAGTTTAGCTGTGAGCGCATCTTTCTTCTCAATTTGGACCTTCAAAAGATCCCATTGCACACTAAAAGGGTTTTCTTTCTCATTCTTGACTTGGAATCCATAGGCTTGAGCTTCGACTTTCTGAGAGGGGAACATCTTGCGAAAGAGCATCATGTATTTCATGATGCATGCCGAGAACGGCTGCTGAGGGCTTTCAGGATGGAGGGGAACGTGATACTTCGCCTTGAAAGCATCGTAAGGTGTTTTTGAGGAGGACGTCAAGGCGGCTTCGAAAGCAGAGCAGCTCTTTTTTAATAGAGGAGTGAACTGACCCGTTTTTTCATAATCGGTCAATTGACGAGCGAATTGAGTGAACTTTGATGGAGGTTTTATAGTCATGTCAAGCAGCTTATAGCGGCATGAAATTAAAGACAATTAATGAGCGGTTACTGCGCGGTCTGCAAGATTTGGAGTGTCGCCTCTACTGAATGCACTGTAAAATATGCAGCCGCTCAAGGAGAAGGCGGCGGCAGAAACGGCGAATGCGGCTGCGCCAGCTTCTCGGGAAAAAGGGGTGAAGGTAATCCCGATAGCAACTGCGCCGAGGCCGGCTAAGCCGACTAAAATGGCAATGCAGATTTTAAGTCCCTTATTTGCTGTGACGAGAAACTCCGGCACTTCCGCTGGCGGATTTTGCCCTGGAGGTTGAGAAGATGAATTAGGATGAATAGGTTGTGACATAATGGGAGGATTATATTAAATGAGGGATTTTATTTCATTAATTATATCGATTTTCGATCTATTTTCCCCAAAAGCATACTTATAAATCTTTTTTCTTTTATCAGAGAAATCTTTATTGCAGGTCTCATTTAAAAATTCATTGATATTTCGATCTGCTGGAACGACTAATCCGCAAGTATTTAACGGTGATTGGTTTTCTGCGTTCAAAAAATACAAAGGCCTATCAAAGGCTAAAAAATCGTATCCAATCGATGAATAATCCCCTAAATAAAGGCTGCAGCGGGCAAGGAGGGGGTAGATCGGGGGAAAATCGGTTAAAAATTGAACTGATGGATGATTTTCATAACGGCCTTGGATTTGCAAAACTTGAGCGGGCCGGTCTTCTACAAGGAATGGATGGAGCTTGATCAGTAAGTTGTAGGAAAAGGAAAGTTCTTCGATCAGACGGTCTGTTTGGGAAAAGAACGATGTGGGATTTTCTCGATCTTGCCAAGACGGCGCATATAAAATGATCGGTCTTTCAGACTGAAAATGTTTAAATACGCGCTCTTCTGCTAGCGCGTCGCAAAAGGCGCGATGGCGAAGATAATACGGGTAGCGGTAATTGCCTGTTCTCACGAAATGGCTAATCTGATGCGCAGCCCCGTTTTGTTTTAAAAGGTCGTGCAAATGATCGCCGTATACGAGCGAAATGTCTTGATTGACGTGATTTTGCAGAGAATGCCCTTTATCGGAATTTCCATGGGGGCAAAAGACAAACCGCATCTTCTTGCGAAAGAGAAGCTCTAAAAAAGGTTTAAGTTCTGCGGCCCAAAATTTTCCTGTCTCAAAGATCAAATCAAATCGAGAGGCTAAATATTCAAGCGAGAGCTCGTCAAAGTATTTCAACTCGACATCGATGTCGGGATAAAATGTTTTAGCTGCTTGAAAGGTCTTGTCCTCCGTGACGATCAATGGAATTTCGAGAACAGAGCTCAACACGCCTAAATGGTCCAGGTAAGTTTCAGGTCCTGTGAGGATAGAAACAGATCTAGTGTCACTAGAAAAAGCTGAGCCCGGGCTCGGGGAAATGTGCATAGAGATGTTCGATTTCTTGTTTTAATTGTGTCAAGGGCTTGGGGCTTCCAAACGCATAAGCGTAGACTTCTTTGCGAATTGGGGAAAAGTCGCGGAGCTCAAACTGAAGCGTCCTCGCAAT
>JASHWX010000147.1 GCA_030043815.1 Candidatus Rhabdochlamydia sp. | reverse complement strand
AGCACACCCCCTCGACGAGCACACGATTAGGCGAAGCGAGGTGAGGCTCAAGGGGGTCGCAGGGGACACGGACACGCAAGTGCCGTGTCACCCGACATGTCTATTTCGGCCTTTTGAAAAGGCTAAGATTTTTTAAACATAATTAGCACAATTATAACTTAAAACTCTCGGTCAAAGAAGCGATCACTTGTTTTTCTAATTCGTCGGGTTTTTTAGTGCGGGGAAGGGGCAAAGTCTTTTTGATGGAAGTTTTGCCGCTTTGCCTTTCTGCGGTGAATGTCAAATTTTCAAATTTGAGAAGGGTGAAGTGATGCGACGAGGCGAATAGGCGCAGGCGCGTGAGGTGGTAGAGCCAAAGGACTTGGGGCGGATAAGGCCCGAAGCGGTCTTTGAGTTCGGCAAGAATGGCGTCGACGTCATCAAAAGTGGTGGATTCGCCGAGGCGGTGGTAGATTTCCATGCGCAGAGATGTCTCATTGATGTATGTTTCGGGCAGGCTGGCCTCGTAGGAAAATTCCATCTTGGCTTCAGTGAAAGTGGGGGATCTTTTTTTCTTGAGGGCGTCGATCGCTTTTTTCAGCAGTTTGCAGTAGAGGTGGAAGCCGATGGTGGAGATTTGGCCGGATTGCTGGGTGCCGAGAATGTCTCCGGCGCCGCGGATCTCGAGATCGCGCATGGCGATTTTCATGCCGGCGCCAAAGCCGGAAGATTCCGTGAGTGCGTGGAGGCGGCGGCGGGTAAGTTCAGGGAGCTCGCGGGCGTGGGGTATGAGAAAATAAGCATATGCTGGGCGGTTCCATCGGCCGACACGGCCGCGCATTTGATAGAGGTCGGCAAGTCCAAAGGTGTCGGCGCGGTCGATGAGGATGGTGTTGGCGTTAGGGATGTCGATCCCGTTTTCGATGATGGTTGTGGCGACGAGGATGTCTGCTTGTCCGCTTTTAAAGGAATGGAAGACGGAATCGAGTTCGTCGGCAGACATTTGCCCATGCCCTGTGACGACGCGCGCCTCGGGGAGAAGATTTTGGATTTCTTCGGCCACGCGGAAAATCGACTCGACGCGGTTGTGGATGAAATAAGCTTGGCCGTCTCTTGAGAGTTCGCGAAGAAGGGCGTTTTTGATGAGCTGGGCGTTTTTTTCAGCGACGAGGGATTTGATGGGCAGGCGGTCTTGGGGCGGAGTATTGATGACGGAGACTTCTTTTGCGCCGATTAAGGAAAGGTAGAGGGTGCGGGGGATGGGCGTGGCGGAGAGGGTGACGCAGTCGACGCCGATTTTCATTCTCTTCAAGTGCTCTTTGGCGCGGACGCCGAAACGCTGCTCTTCATCGATGATGATCAGGCCGAGCTCTTTAAATTTAACATCTTTGCTGATGATGCGATGGGTGCCGATGAGGATGTCGATCTTGCCTTCGGCGGCCTTTTTTAAAGTTTCTTTAACTTCTCGAGGAGAGCGGAAGCGGGAAAGGACGCCGATATTGATGGGAAAATTCGCCATGCGCGCGGAAAACGTCTCGTAGTGCTGCATGGCAAGAACGGTGGTGGGGACGAGGACGGCGACCTGTTTTTTTCCATCGACGACGGCTTTGAACGCGGCGCGCATGGCCACTTCTGTTTTTCCATAGCCGACATCGCCGCAGATGAGCCGGTCCATGGCTTTTTGCGACTGCATGTCTTCTTTGACCATCGCAATCGACGAGAGTTGGTCTTCCGTTTCGACAAAGGGAAAATCGGATTCGAATTGCTGCATTTCGACAGAGTCGGGCGGGAACGCAAATCCGCCGTGAATGGCGCGCTCGGCATACATGCGGAGCAGCTGATCGGCGTAGCCGATGATGGCGACTTGGGCGGCACTTCGGGTTTTAAGCCATCGATTGGATCCGAGTTGACTCAAGGTGGGCACTTCTTCTTTTGTTCCAATGTAGCGGCTGACGAGGTGGGATTGAGAGACAGGGACGAAAAGCTTGCTGCCTTCGGCGTATTCGAGGATCATGAATTCGGTGGGATTGCCGACGTGGTTGGGCCTTTTTTCAATGCCAAGATATTTAGCGATCCCGTTGTGGAAATGGACAACGACATCGCCGGGGACGAGCTCATGGAAATCGGACGCAGGGGTGTGGTAGGTGTTGCGCCATTTTTGACGGCGAGGCTTTAGGCGGTGATTCAATTCTGTCATCGGAATGAGTGCAAATTCCGAATCCTGCACCACAAAGCCGCTCGAGAGGTACCCCAAATGAAAATGGGTGTTGCGGGGAAGAGCGATGTTGTCGTTTTTTAGTTTTTCTTTAAAGGCGGATGCTTCCGATTCTGTGGAGGAGAGGAAATGGACCTCGAGCGCAGATTTAGCAAATCGGTCGAGCGAGCGCAGCACTTCATCTTGCGTCGCGGCAGCTGTGTTTTCCGATAGGGAAAAATAATCGGAGATGGGAATGAAGGGATGCTGCCAGCGTTTGCTTGTGAATGTACGGTTTAAGATTTGGAAGGAGAGGGGTTGCAAGGGGGCTTTGCCGCTGTAGAAGGCGCGGCCGAGCTTTTTTTCCATCTGCACTTCGGAGAGCTCCTCCACGCGCTGGGCGCTCCAAAAGATGCGCGAATAGGTTTCTGTTTTTTTAAGGAATTCTTCAAAGGAGGAAAAGAGGTGCAAAGCTACCCATCGGTCTTCAATGGCGAGCAGGTCATCGAAGATGATGAGTGTGTTTTCCCCTAAGTAGTCGAGAAGCGAGCAGAATTCTGTGGCAGACTCAGAGGCGGGAGGCAGGAAAAATTCGTCGACTTTGGCAATCGATTTTTGCGAGACGGGATCGAAGGTGCGGATTTGATCGATCTCATCGCCGAAAAATTCGAGCCGATACGGGTCGGGGGAGGAGAGGGGAAAGATATCGACGATCCCGCCGCGGAGGGCAAATTCTCCTTTGTCCGAGACGACGGGGGTTTTGCGGTAGCCGAGTTCTAAAAGGAGATGGGGGAGAGCGGCAAATGGGGTAGTATCGCCCCTTTTCCAGAGCTTAGCGCGCAGCTTTGCCGGAACTTTTTGCAGGACGGCTTGCAGCGGGGCCAATAATACGTGGGGCCCTTGATTGTTCTGCAGAGTATACAGCACTTGCAGCCGTTTGCCGATGAGATCGGGGCTTGGCGCTATCTCTTCGCCGGGAAGTGTTTCCCATGAGGGAAAATCGACGACGGATAACGGAAAGAAGCTGACATCTTCGATCAAGCGGTCATCTGCGCTGCCGCTGATCACGAGGATATTTTTTTTTGTTGCATTTGCGATCAACCAGATGAGCGCTGCCTTGGGGCCTTCCCATAACTCTTCGATGAGCAGGGAAGGCTCCGTATTGACAAGCGAAGACAATTGGTTGAGGCTTTCGCTTTTTATTTCGAACTGAGCCATTGCTTTGCCTTGTCAAAGGCCTTTTCAAGCCCTTCGGGATTTTTGCCGCCGGCTTGGGCGGATTCGCTTTTGCCTCCGCCGCTGCCGCCGACAAGGGGTGCGATCTCTTTGATGAGCTGCACGGCCTGGACCCCTTTTTGCACCAGATCCGAAGAGACGCGGGCGAAGAGCTGGCATCGGCCTTCTGCTTTGATCGCGAGCAGGACAACCCCTGAACGGAGCTCGGAGATGAGATCTTCGACGAGTTCCGGCAAAGCTTCCGCCTCGATCGGGACGACTGCACAGACAAAAGCGATGGCGCCTGCCGGATGGGCCTTGGAGAGCAAGTCTTTGGCGAGAGTTTTAAGCGATGCCTTTTTGAACGCTTTCAGTTCTTGCGAGAGCTGCTTGTTCTCTTCGAGAAGAGCTGTCGTGCGCTCAGCTAATTTGGTGGAAGCCAAGTCTTCGTTAGCGTAAGTGAATTTTTCCGCTTCGCTGCCCGTCACCGCTTCGATGCGGCGCACGCCGGATGCTATGCTTCCTTCCTTAGCGATTCTAAAGTAGCCGATCGTAGCGACATTGTGTGTGTGCGTCCCGCCGCAGAGCTCTTTAGAGTATTCGATGTCGATCACGCGCACTTTGGCTCCGTATTTTTCGCCGAAAAATTGCTTGATTTCGGGATGGCGCTGCGCTTCTTCATAGGAGAGCTCATAAGCCTTGACTTCGTGCCCTTCGCGGATCTTTTCGTTGACGAGAAGTTCGATCTGCCGGATTTCTTCTTTGGTCAGCGCTTTGTGGTGGTTGAAATCAAAGCGCAAGCGCCCTGGCTCGACAAGCGAGCCGGCTTGGCGGATGTGTTCGCCTACGATTTTTTGCAGGGCCCAGTGCAGAAGATGAGTCGCCGTGTGATTGTTTGCAATCTGCTGGCGCCGTTTGGAATCGACGGCGGCAGTAACAGGCTCGCCAAGGAGCAGCGTGCCTTTTTCGAGCTTGCCGATGTGCACGATCACTCCCGCATAGGGCGCATGGCAATCAGTGACGAGGAATTGAGCCTTATGGTGCGATAAGGTTCCTCGATCGCCGACCTGCCCGCCTTTTTCTGCATAGAAAGGCGTGCGGTTCAAGATCACCATCCCTTCCTGTCCCTCATCCATTTGATCGACAAAAGCGCCCCCGACGACAAGCGCCATGACCGTCCCTTCAGCCTGCGTGTGCTGATAGCCGACGAATTCGCAAGGGCCGTGCTTGGCCGTGTAATCTTTGAACATGC
>JASHWX010000146.1 GCA_030043815.1 Candidatus Rhabdochlamydia sp. | reverse complement strand
AGTGTGGGCTATTGAAAATATTTCTCGCGAAATTTTTGCTAGCAGTGCAGAAGATCAAACAATCAAATTATGGGACATGCGTGCTGAAAAGAGCGTCGCAACAATTGATACCTCTAATGGTCAAGCTCATGCTCTGCTCAGTCCTACTGAAGAAATCTTAATCGGCGGAGTATCTCAAGAACGCAAATTAATACCTCCTAGAAATGCCAAACCTCAAGAAAAGAATAAGAGGGTGACTGAAGCAGCGCACATCCATTTCTATGATTTAAGAAAATGACAAGCATCTTTATAATGGTCGTCGAATCTACCGGGTTTTTGGCATTCGGTATCAAAGGAGTTTTGTATGGCAACAGCAGCAGTTTCTGGAAGTTTAGTTAACTCTCGACCACCCGAGCTTGTCCTTAAAAGCGTGTTTGGAACAGGACGGGAAGGGCGCTGGGAAACCGTCCAGCAACTTTTTCATGAGCAAATCGAGCCGTTATATGGCTCTCAAGGTCATTTATTAAAGAAACTTCCTGAAAGTGAAACACTCAAGACCCGGCTCCTTGTTGCAGAAAAAAATCCCGTCGGTGTTTTAGTTTACCAGACAGCAAGAGAGGACTCCCATCAAAAAGAACTAGGACGTTATTTAGAGATCAAAATCCTCCATGGGCATGAAAGCAGGCCTGAGGCGCTTCCTTATCTCTTGGACCATCTTTTGGAACTGGCTAAAGAACACCATAGCGACTCTCTTTGTGTCAGAACTCCAAAACAGGCTCCTTTAGTCCCTTTTCTGGAAAAAAATCGATTTCAAGCTTTGGAAGAGCGAAATGGGTTAGTCCTTTATAGTAGAAAAATAGAAAATTTATCCAACGACTCCCGCAAACGAAAAGCAGAGGATGATGGAAAAGAGGAAAAACTAAGCAGTCCCACCCTCTTCATCAAAGCAAAAACGGCGGAGGCCGAGTCTAAAAAAATCCGCTTAAGGCCACCTGATGAACCCCGGCCCTTCCCGATGCCTTTACCAAGCACAGTGGATGGAATTCCAAAAATTCTATCCAGTAAGGTCCTCGCAGAAAACAAGTTGTTATTAGAAAAGGCAAAGAACGAAAAATGCGATAACATACCCCTTAAAATTATCTACTTAAGAATGATCTTAGAGGAACGTAAAACGATTGAAGGACGCATCAATAACGGGCCCTTTAAAAATTTGAAAGAAGGCAGCTTCATTCGTTTTTTTTCCCAAACTAATGAAGCCTATTGTCAGGTGACCAAAGTGAATCGATATGGATCTTTTGCAGAAATGCTCCAAACGGAAGGAGTCAAATCCTGTTTGCCCGATGTCCATTCTCTACAAGAGGGCATACGCATTTACGATGCGATTCCTGGATACGCTGATAGAGCAAAAAAATTTGGCGTGCTCGCCATACACATTCGAGTTCTCAAGTGAGAGTCTTAAAATCATGATTAAACCAACCCCTGGTCCATGCGTAGCCAGCCTCGAACGCGGCGTGGGACAAATAACCCTCTCCCCTAACCCTGCCGCCAAACCGCAGGCTTCCGCTCCTGTCCCCGCGCCCACAGTGAAACTAGGCCTTAAATTTGTTAAAGTCGTTCAATATGTGCATGAGGATGATATCCACTGCATCACCAGGCTTGCAGATAAAACGTTTATCACAGGCTCTAAAGATGGCGCCCTAAAAAAATGGACCTTAGATGGGGAACTTGTCAGGATTATCGAAGATCCCAAGCTCATCGATTATACGAAATGGGTCACAGCGATCACGACATTTGATGACTACTCTTGGATATGCGGAAGACGCAACGGCGGTGCGACTTTATGGAACAACAAAGGGACAAACTTTACACAGCTAAATACTGAGCATGCTCCTTTTCCTAAGGACAGAACTCCTTTATGCAAACAGCGCAATATTCATCGGATTAATTGCCTATCCTCGTTTGAAAAGACCACAGGAAAATCTTTTTTCTTTGCAGGTTGGGCAACCCAATTCACCTTGCATGACGCTAAAACTCAAAAAAGATTAAAATACACCTATACATCACATAACGATTGGGTCTATGCGATCCAGCCTCTTACCCACGACTCTCTTCTCGTTGTGACAGGTTGCAGGCTCGATCTTTGGAGCTTAAAGCCGGGCTCCTATGAATGGGGGCTTAAAGAAGAACTGATTGTCGAAGACAAAACCCTTCCTCAAAGGCCTTATATCTCTGCAATTTCTCCTTTGGAAGAAAACCCCGGGAAATATGGAGTCGCTGTTTTTGATGGATCGGTACGGGTGTATGATCTCTCAGCTAAAGCAACCATTTACAAAGGCACAGAACATGTCAATCGAGTCTGGACTGTGGAAAATATCGCACCTCATTGCTTTGCAAGCTGTGGAGACGATGGCTTTGTGAAATTGTGGGATCTCCGCCAACCCCCTAAGTCCATCGGTTCCCTAAAAGGTAACATTTATGAGAAATCGAGAGTTTCGGTCTTATTAAGAATAAATGACAACCAGCTCATGGGAGCATCTTGTCCCGACTCTCCTAAGCAATCTCGAACAAAAGCTCAATTTACGTATTGGGACATCCGGCAAATAGGCGGTTGACCCATACGACCAAGAACCTATCCTAATAAATCTATACCCCGCCCGCTCAAAAAGTTGGAATTTGGACCCACGCGAAAGCTCCTGCAGTTTGACGCGCTCAAAAACCAAATTTTTCAGGTTGTTTGGGTATACTGCTCCCGTTCAAAAAGTGTGAAAAATGCCAAGGAGGCGCCGTGAATTTGAACCAGGCGAAGCCGGCGCCGAAGCAGCTCAACTTGAATAAGTTGAGCGATGCAGGCGGGTCCAAATTCACTGGCTGTCCGACGCTGGCAGATTCACACTTTTTGAATGGGAGCAGTATATATGAGTTAATCCAGTAAGAATTGCCATAATGGAATCATCTGATAAGGAAATTTTACAGGTTTTTTAGGAAGCTGTTTCACAATCAGAATGCATTCAGCTTTTGGAAATTGTTCAACGGCTTCTTTCATTGCCTTTAATTCACGCTCCACAATCGCTTCATCATCCAAACTCTCAACGACTTGATAAGCATGAGTTACTTGCGTCCCTTGCTGGATCAAAAAATCGATTTCTCCCTCATTTTGCCAATAAAACACTTTTTCGCCAAAACGTCGCCTAAGTTCTGCATAAACAACAGTTTCGATCAGATGACCAGCGTCTTCAGAGTGAGAAAAGCTGACAACATTTCGTAATCCCAAATCAAGCGCATGGATTTTATGAGGATGTCGCTGCCGAATGGAAATTTTCAAACTATAAAACGGTAAAAATTCGACTAAATAAGCCTCTTGGATATGACTGCAGTAGCTAATGCTCAAGTCGTTAGAGACTTGCATGATATTGGCTAAACGCTGGAACGAGAGAAGTTTGCCCGTTTGAGACATCAGATGGGAAGTGAGGTTGCGCAGTAACATTGCATCACGAATATT
>JASHWX010000018.1 GCA_030043815.1 Candidatus Rhabdochlamydia sp. | reverse complement strand
AAACATCACCAGCCACGTCGATCCCCAACACTATTTTCCCAAAAGCCCCTCTTACAAAGCGAGCCTTAAGTTAATTCTCTCAAGAGTGTTTGATGCAGACGACGCATACCGGTACTATCTGGGAGCAGAAATAGGTCCCGTTCCCCGAATCCCCGAAGCCATCTCCCTAAAGAAGTGGAATGAGAGAGACCCTTGTGATCCTACGAGAACGATAGGCGAGAGCTATGTGTGGATGTATTCCCCCCAAGACATCGAAGTCGTTGCCGATGCGAGTTTCCCATATCAATTAGATGAACCGAATGACACCGATGGAGAAGCTCCCAGGTTAATCCCCCAAGCCAATTCTGAAACAAAAGTCCTGAAAGTGCCTAATACTATTAATAACGTTGAAATTTTGTTCAAGCATCCAAAAAGAGGTAATCCCTCGAGTTTTTCATACATTTGGGATGAAATTCGTAAGAAACACGGCAATAAAAGATATCCTTCTGGGTGGATTTGCATGAGAAAAGAAGTGATTGGAAAAAATCGGACCTTTGCTCAGCAGCAAACAATTGCACAAATATCAAGAGTCGTCCTCCATCCGCTGCTATACAGAATTAATCTTAATTTCTTCATTCACGTGGGTTCCGGAGAGGCCAAAGTTTATCTAGATAAAGAAAATCCCTATACTATTGCACGCACTTCAACGCTTGTGCGTAATAAGCAGGGGACTGCTTGGCCATTGGTTTGTGGGGCAGGCGGCCCCTCCGGCCTGTGCGTCCGCTACGGTGACATCGACTTAGACTACGTTGGTGCGGTGGTGGCCTTGCCTGCGGATCCAGGGGTGGTTGGGAGAAGAAAAAATGTTGACTTCAAGTGCGCTTAGAGAACAGAGCCATACCCGAGTGGAATTCGAGTCATAGGCTCTAAATCCAAAGAATCCCCCTGACCTTCTCTCAAATAGCGATGATATCCCAGCCCAGCGATCATCGCCGCATTGTCCAATGTCAGATGCTTTTCGGGATAAAAAACTAAACAATTCAATTCTTCAAACATCTCCCTTAATCTCTGATTATTGCAGACGCCGCCTCCACAATAAATCGCTTTGCATTCAAACGCATTTGCCGCCTTGATGGTCTTTGTCACGATATCTTTAAGCGCTGCTTCTTGAAAAGACGCCGCGACATCGGCTTTGTCCTGACGGGTGAGGGTTTTCCCTTTGATGGTATAGAGAACATTTGTCTTAATGCCCGAGAATGAAAAATCGAGCGGCTGATTTTTGACATTTCCGGGTTTGAAGGGATAGCGGCGGGGATCGCCTTGCTTGGCCAAGGCTTCAATCTCTGGCCCGTCAGGATAGGGAAGCCCAAGGAGCTTGGCGACTTTATCAAAGGCTTCCCCTACGGCATCGTCTTGAGTTGTTCCGATGAGCCCGTAATCGCCGATTCCCTTGATTTTAGCTAAGAATGTATGCCCGCCCGAGACGACAAGCCCTAATGCCGGAAATACCGGACTTTCGAGGGGCATCATCGCGGCATAGAGGTGCGCCTCGACGTGGTTGACCCCGACAAAGGGGACATTCCAGGCAAACGACAAGGCTTTGGCGGCATTAAGGCCTATTAAAAGCGCCCCGATCAGCCCCGGCCCTTTGGCGACAGAGATCAGGTCGATATCCGATGGGGAAACGGCAGCATCTTGCAATGCGCCATGGATCACGGGGATCAGCATATCGATGTGGCGGCGGCAGGCAAGCTCGGGGAAAACCCCGCCGTAAACGGTATGGAGATCGCATTGCGAACTGATCCGGTTGGCAAGCACTTGCTTGCCGTCGCGGACAATGGCACAGGCCGTTTCATCGCATGTGCTTTCAATTCCGAGGACTAACATCTTGAGAATCATTTAAAAAATTAACGCAAAGACGCGAGGACGCAAAGTTACATTTTCATTTTTCTCTTCACGGCTTTGCGTTGATAATACCTTATTTTGGGCATCTATGTACAGGAATTGTTCATTGTCATATCATCTCCAAGATGCGTAATGTAATTAGTTTAGTCATCGGTGCTTTCTGCTTCTTGTACATCCCTTTGTATCTTAATGGAGAGAGTATGGAGTCAAGAATCAATATCATCACCTTGGGCGTGTCCGATATCACTCGTTCGAGGCTTTTTTATGAAAAAATGGGATGGATAGCATCCTCTGCAAGTAATGAGAACATTGTCATCTTCCATTCTAAGGGGACTGCTTTGGCATTATTCCCTGAATCTATGCTGGCAGCTGATGCTCACACCGAACCAACTAAAATGATAGGTTTTAGAGGAATTACTTTGGCGTATAATGTCCCCAGCAAGCCAGAAGTTGAAAAAATCCTAGACCAAGCTAAGGCCGCAGGTGGAAAAATCATCAAAGAAGCCCAAGATGTATTTTGGGGAGGATATAGTGGATATTTCGCAGACCCCGATAATCACCTGTGGGAGGTCGCATGGAATCCTTATTGGCCGCTTCAAAGCGACGGTACGATTCAAATTCCCGAGTAGCGAGAAGGCATTGTGTTAATAATTAATTTTATTTTTGCATAAAATTACCAATATTGGTAATCATTGAATGCATGCGTGAAAGCTGCCAAATGAAGCCCGTACTGTGGATTGGCTCATCCAAAAAAGACTTGAAAGATATGCCGGAAGAAGTCCAATCAGAAATGGGTCACGCATTGAGAGAAATTCAAAAAGGTAGAGATCCGGGAAATACCAAACCGCTGAAACATTTAGGAACCTCTGGAATTTCCGAAATTGTCGTGAATGATCGAGCGGGAACATTCAGAACGGTGTACACAGTTGAATTTCATGATGCAATCGCCGTACTGCATGTATTCCAAAAGAAGAGCAGATCTGGAATTGCTACGCCAAAACAGGAGATTGATTTAATTCTGCAAAGGCTCAAACAGGCCAAACTTGAATACTATGAGCTAAAGAGGAAGAAATGAAGGAAGAAATGTTTATTACCACTGATAATATTTTTGCTGACCTTGGTTTAAAGGATGCTGAAGAGCTTCGCGCACGTTCTGATCTCATGTCAGAAGTCGTTAACATTATTCGAAAAAGCGGACTTAGCCAAAAACAAATTGCTAAGATTTTGGGTATCAGCGCACCGAAAGTCTCCGCTCTTATGACAGGCAAAATCAATGATTTCAGCAATGACACGCTTGTTCATTATCTGACTCTTCTCGGTTGCAATGTCGAAATTTGCATCATGCCACAACGTCGACGTATATCCAGATCTATGAAAAGAGGAAAAGTCAGGATAAAAAGACCCATCGCAATCAGGAGAAGAAAGATAAAACGGGCACACTCCCAAATTGTGGGTAGTTCAAGCAGTGCATAGGATTCCTCCTTAAATGATTAACAAACAAGAAATAATTGTATTTTAAACGCTATCTTATTTGTTTCCACTTTATTTTTTGCTAGCATGTATAATCATCCGGGCTGCCCGTTCACCTGATTCACAAGCGGCTTCCATTGTGCCTGGCACATCGGTTAAAATGGAAGCGTGTTCTCCCGCAAAATAGAGTCTTCCATCGATGGGAGCAAATAGGCTTTTTACCCTTTCCCCATTTTCTTCCGTCGTTTCAGTTAATACTTTTTCTTGCCCCGGAGAAATGTAAGAATACGAGCCCCCCGCATAAGGATCATTGGGCCAACTGTAGCCGACAGCGCCGTCATAGCTGGCAAAAGAGAGGTCGTCTGCATAGGCGAGGCTCGATACACAATCATTTCCATAACCCAATGCAAGCATTGCCTTTTGCGATTGATAGGCTTCGAAAATCGAGTCGCGAGTGAAGAGACTGGACGCGCCTGTGAAATACATTGTTAAAACGTTTTTGTTGGCGTCAAAAAAACTGACAATCTGATCATTGACCGTGCTTCTTCTTTTTGGTGTATCGGTAAAGGGAACTAATATTTTCGCATTGGTGCCATATCGCACGTTTCGAATCGCATCTAATTTCTCAAATGGAATGATATTTTCATCGAACACAATATTTTTATATGTCGAACAAGGAAGGGCGAGTATGAGAATATCCGCATCCACTTTGTGCTCTCGGTGAAATGTCAGTACAAATGAACCCTTTTGATCTTTTGAGACGTGTGTCAACGGCATATCGAGATGAACTCGATCGCCAAGGGCATCGGCGATTTTTTCTGTCAGTACAGAATTTCCCCCTTTTAAGTTGACTAAATGGATTAAATGGTCTTCTTCATTATTTACTCTGTGGACAGTTGAAATGCCTCCTAAAAGCATATGGAACAAAGTCTCTGTATAAAGCGGCGACAATTGGTCGAGCGTCGCACCTTCATAAGCTGCCATTCTGACTGCTAAAGTTTTATATAAAGGGTCGTCCTCTTCAAGCAATCCATTTAAGACCTCGCGCATATTTTTAGATTTTGCTGTAAGATCGTTTAGTTGGACTGTCAATAGATCTTGCTGAAATCCTTTGGTTTTTAAAAGGTCTAGCACAGGAATGAGTTCCTTCCCATCGAAATAGGCGTGATCAAGCTTTATTTTATTGTCTGTGACCTCAAGATCAAAATCACGAATTAATCGGTGCATATTTTCAGCATCGCCCCCGTCATTGATGTTCTGAGCACCCAATTCGGCGATATTCCCATTGACCTTGACTGTGAAAATCCTTCCGCCTACTCGATGGCGGGCCTCATAGAGATGGACATCAATGCCAGCTTCTTGGAGACGGTAGGCTGCGGTCAATCCAGCGATTCCTGCGCCGACGATGGCAACTCTGGGTGTTTTATTTTCCGTTTCCGCAAACATCGTGGTGGTTGTCCCAATAAGGGTTATAAAATAAAATATTCCTTTAAAAAACATCACTTTTCCCTCGATTTTTAAAGATTAAGTCATTTTGAACCTAAAAATCAATCATTTTTAAGTCATTGAAACTATGTAACTTATTAGATAAATGGACAAATATGCAATCAGAATGCATAATTGTCCATAAGGGTGACAGATGTTTATCGAGCGCGATTTGAAAAATAAGGTTCATACTCTGGCAAAAAAATTCCCTGTTGTTGGAATTTTTGGTCCCAGGCAATCGGGCAAAACCACACTGGCCCAAATCTCTTTCTCCAAATACAAATACATTAATTTAGAAGAATTGGATATCCGTCGATATGCGGCAGAGGACCCGAGGGGTTTTCTGCAATCGCTCCTAGAAGAAGAGGGTATAATTCTCGATGAAATCCAAAATGTTCCAGATCTCCTCTCTTATATTCAAGCGAATGTCGATCGAATGAAAAAGCCAGGCTTTTTTGTATTGACTGGATCTCAGAATATTTTGCTCAATCACCACATTAACCAAACTTTAGCGGGGCGGATTGCGATTTTGACTTTGCTCCCACTTGCTCTAGAGGAACTTAAGAGAGAATCGCTTCTTTCAACTAAACTGGAAGTGATGCTTTTTCAAGGTTTTTATCCTCCTATTTATGCAAGTCGATACGCACCTACAGATTGGTATGCCAATTATATAAGGACTTATGTAGAAAGAGACGTTAGACAGATTAAAAACATTACAGATTTAACATTGTTTCAAAAATTTATTAAACTGTGTGCAGGTCGAATTGGTCAATTATTGAATTTAACCTCGCTCGGAAATGATTGTGGCATCAATGCGCACACTGTGCGATCATGGTTATCTCTTTTAGAAGCGAGTTACATTATTTTTCTTCTTTACCCTCATCATAAGAACTTTAACAAACGTCTCGTGAAGATGCCCAAGTTGTATTTTTACGATACTGGCATCGCATGCCATTTACTGGAGATCTCTTCACCTAAAGACCTTGAGATGCATTACTTAAAAGGTGGGTTATTTGAATCAATGATTCTGGCCGATCTGCTTAAACAGCGCCATAATACAGGGCTGCAACCAAATATTTATTTTTGGCGTGATAAATCGGGAAATGAAATTGATTGCATATTGGAAAAAGGAGAAAAACTCACACCTATTGAGATCAAATCAGGAGCGACAATTAATTCTGATTACTTTGATTCGTTGGTTAAATGGAATGCAATTGCGCATTCTTCTGCATCTAAAGGCATCGTGGTTTATGGCGGCACGGAAAAACAAATCCGCGAACAGGGAAATGCCATAGGATGGAAAGATTCAGAAAAAATCAATCTATGATTTTTCTTTTTTAGCGATGAGTTCTTCGGCGGCAGCTGTATCGGCGATCCAGAGGGCACGGTGGGTGGGGGTGCCGACATTTTGGATAGGGTATTGATTTTTGGAGAGGAGGGTCTCGGCGAACATCATTTTTTTTGAAGCGCCGAGGACATAAATGGCGATGTTTTCCGCTTGGTTGATGCAGTCGAAGGTAAAGGTCATCCGCCAAGTTTGTTTTTGGGGAATGTAGTTGGCGATGACGAGTCGATTTTTCACATGGAGTCCATCTGTATGGGGGAACAGAGAGGCGGTATGGCCGTCTTCGCCCATGCCGAGCATGACGAGATCAAAAGGGCGGCCTTTCAAAGTGGCTTGAATGGTCTTTTCGTAAGAAAGGGCGTTGGCTTCGATGTGATCTTCAGCCCGCATGCGGTGGATATGTGCGGGGGGAATGGGCATTTTGCTTAAGCCTGCCTGCATCGCCATGTGATAATTGCTCTCAGGGTTGTCTGGCGGGCAAGCTCTTTCATCGCTCCAAAAGAGGTGCACTTTGTTCCATTGGATCATTTGATCGTAAGGAGGGGAAGAGAGGTGCTCGAAGATGGCTTTTGGAGTGGAGCCGCCGGAGAGCGCGACGAAAAAGGCATCGTGATCTTTAATGGCGCGTTTGGATGCGGCGATGAAATGCTCGACACAGTAGATCACTGTCAGGCAATAATCACCAGGAACGATGATGTCGCGGCGTTCATCCCAAGACCTGGGTTGCAGTTTCTCAATCAACATGGTTCCATCGTTCTTATCAAATTGAGCACTTTCGCAAAATGCAAAGAGGTGCCTCGATGCGTGATCTCTTTGACTAAAGAGTTGCCTGCTTCTGCCCTGGGGAAAATGTATGGGTAGGGAAGGCTGCACTCTGTTTGGGTCGAATATTGAAAGCTGATCTGATGCAGTGCTTCAAGGTTTCTCTGAAACGAGAAGTGTTCATTTTGAGAGGTGTAGAGATCAACTGAAAGGACAATTCCTGGGGGAAGAGCCGTGTGTTGAACCGGGGTCATTGTGATTTCGAGTGGAGAGGCTGAAGATCGGTAAGTTAAAAAAAGAGTATTATTCTCTCTGCGCATGGATTGAAATGTCCAACTGAGCTGGCAGGCCAGCCATGCCTGCAAGTAGAAGGCTTGAATTTTCGTGTGGCAAAAGAATGGAGTCTCTTGGGCATTGAACGTGATGTCGATCTTTTGTACGCGCTCGATCTGCTTGAGGCGTTCAGAAGAGTAGAACACCATGGAGAGCATTTCCCGCCAGCTTTCGGTCCGCGCCCAGTTTAAGTCGGCAATGTCCGCTTGGGATTTTTTCTGATGGTCCAATACGCTCGCAGCAAACAGAGGCAGATTTTCTGTTGTCTCGGAATCAAAGATCACGCGGCTTGTAAATTGTTCAAGTTGGTTGAATAGATGATCTTCTTGGCTGGGGTCTTTCGCCATGAGAAGGTAAATGGGCAAATCGGGCAGGATATGGGGGAGCACGACGAAGGGGATTTTCTCTAAAGACGCGCCGCCGGCCTCCATTTGGATATAATCGCAGGCAACGTCGCATTCTCCTTTGCTCGATGCGATGATGGAGACTTCTGTTTTAAGAAAATCTTCCTGGGTTTTTTTGTCTACGGTGACAAAGATGACGCGGGAGGGGAATTTTTCCACGACGCGTTGGGCAAGCTTTTGAATGTAAGTAATGCGGGAATCTTTTTGGGTATAAAAAATCAAATTAAATAGACCCGCTCTCGTGGTATTTGTCGTTTCCAACGATTCCCAGATTTTATCGAGGGCGCGTTGAATGTCGGCAGGGGCGACAGGACGTGCGGCGATGGCCATTTACACAAGTCTCCATTTGCGGTTATCGCGGGCGAGCAGTTCATCGGCGGCCTTCGGCCCCCAAGTTCCCGATTGATAATTAGGGAAATCCTCGGCTTTGTTGGCAGCCCAATATTCGAGGAGGGGCGTGAGCAAGCGCCAAGAATTGAACGCCTCGTCTTCACGGGCAAACAGGGTGTTGTCGCCTGAGATGCAGTCGAGGATTAATCGCTCATAAGCTTCAGGGGGGCTCGTTCCAAAATACGCTCCGTAGCGGAAGTCCATCTTGACGGGCTGTATGGGGCTCATGGGGCCAGGAACTTTGCAATTGATTTTTAGCGCAGTCCCTTCGTCAGGTTGGATGCGAAGGGCCAGCGTATTGGCCTCATTGGGTTTGCTTGGGGTCTGAAAGAGCACGCCGGGCGGATCTTTAAAAACAATCGCAATCTCAGTAGAGCGTTTGGGAAGGCGTTTGCCAGCGCGAAGGTAAAAAGGCACACCTGCCCATCGCCAATTATCGATATGAAGCCGCAGCGCTGCATAGGTCTCGATGTTAGATGTGGGCGATACATTTTTTTCTTGTCGATAGCCAGGAACAGGCTCAGCATTGATGTATCCTGCTGCGTATTGACCGCGGATGACAGAGTTCTTGAAATCATCTCCCTGGATGGGGCGAATGGCTTTTAAGACTTTGACTTTTTCGTCGCGGATGGCATTGGCGCCGAGGCTCACCGGCGGCTCCATCGCCACAAGGCATAGAAGCTGCATCATGTGGTTTTGCACAATGTCGCGAAGCAAGCCTGCCTCTTCCCAAAATGCCCCGCGCGAGCCGATCCCTTGGTCTTCAGCAACCGTGATCTGCACGTGATCGATGTAGCGATTATTCCAGATCGATTCAAAGATCTGGTTAGCGAAGCGGAAAACCAAGATATTTTGCACCGTCTCTTTGCCGAGATAGTGATCGATCCGGTAAATCTGTTCTTCCTTTAAGAAGCGCAACAGTTCTTTTTGCAACGCTTGCGCTGAAGCAAGATCGTGGCCAAAGGGCTTTTCGATGATGATCTTTGACCACTTGTCGGTGACTTTGGCCGAATCATAGATGAGTTCATTGGTGTGGAGTTTTTCGCAGATGAGCGGAAAAAAACTTGGCTGCGTCGAGAGATAAAAAACACGGTTGCCCTTTGTTCCTAGCTTTGCATCGAGTTCGCTTAAGAAAGCCTGAAGGCTTTTATACCCTTCGTCTTCATGGAATTCAGAGCGGTGGTAAAAAATGTGCTGCTGAAAGTTTTTCCACAATCCTTCATCGATCGGCTTGACACGGGAAAAGGAGTTGATCGCTTGCTTCATCTCTTCCCGAAACTGCTCGTGGGTCTTGTCCCTTCTTGCAAATCCCACGCAAGCAAATTGAGGTGAAAGCTGCCCTTCCCGCACTAAGTTGTAGATTGCAGGCAGCAATTTGCGGGCAGTGAGATCGCCCGTCGCCCCGAAAATCACCAGGATGCAAGGCTCGACAAAGCGTTTTGATACCCCCATTTCACTCAACGGATGAGCAGAGGCTTCCATCATAAGAGCGCCTTTTTAATTCTATCAAACACCATAACAGTTTTAAATGCTACTGCATTCGAGCCAGTTCATTCGGTTGACAAAAAAGATCCAACAGATGGAAAATGGTTGCCATAAAAAGTTTGGAGGTGGGTATGGTAGCAGCAATCACAAGACCTTCAGGTTATCTACAACAATGTGTCAATGCTTATCTTCGAGATGACAAAGAACTGGGCACTTCGCTTCTCGATCGCGCCGAATTGATCTACAATCAGACAAAAGTATTGTGCAATTTACTGACGAGCATGAAAAATGAGCCGATGCGGTTTGGCGCATCGATCATTTCTCTTGTCAGCGGACTTTATCAAGTCTACCAAGGAAATTATTTTTGCGGCGTCCTCGCAGGAAGCGTCGGTTTAAAGGAGCTCTTCAATCAAGCTAGAGACCGCGAAGGATCGACGCTGCACGGGATGCTCAAAGATATTCAAGCGGATGTTTCCATAGTAAAAACCCTGCAGGAAGCGCAAAGCAAACGTTATGCGACCCTTGACGCTGGCTTAAAGCAAATCGACTCAGGCGTAAACGGCCTCTATAAGAAACTCGGAGAGCTCCAAAGACTCAGCATTCAAGGAGCGCAAGAACTGAATGCGTGCAAGCAAAACGCAGAAAAGAAATGGAATGAGGCGAGAATGGCCTTCGATTCCGGTTATCGGCTCTATCAAGAGGCCAAATGCAGTATGAAATCTGCAATGGACGCCTACGAGCGCTGTGCGGAATTATTCATTG
>JASHWX010000145.1 GCA_030043815.1 Candidatus Rhabdochlamydia sp. | reverse complement strand
AATATTGAAGCTGGGATCCCCCCAAGACACTTGGTTGAAGTTGAGATGGGTAAATTGCCAGGGAATATAGTGCTGGTCGTGAAGCAGCTCTTGCAAGATGACTTTCGGCTCACTGCTTCTTAAATCGAAGACGCGGACCCTCATGGTCATTTTCAGATCAGCGGAGCACTTTTGCGGGTCGAATGTTTTTCGGCGGTTTTGCTTGAGCACTTCTTCATGCTCCACAAGTTCCATGAAGATGACGAAATCGTCTCCTTGGAATGCTTTTTTCACCCAAGAAATATCGGGGCCGAATGGATTTTGCGCATCCTGCAGTTTTTTTGTTTTAGCGCGCACGCGAGACGCATGAATGATATTAAACTGTTCCTGCCCGGCAAGCCGCTCGTAAATGGCGGATGAAAGTTCATCGGACAAGTTCCACGCGCAATCATTTTTCGTGCTGTCGATGACGGGAACAATTGAGACAACCGCTCTTGAATGATCAGTTTTTTGATCAGAGACGCTGGATACAGCAGAATTTTCATTGCCGCAGCTTCCAACTATCAGACCTAAAGCGGCAAGACTCATAATGAAACGTGACATGGAAAGCCTCCGGATAAACTAAGTCCAACTATAACAAGGATAGCTTTTCTTCGCTACCCCACTTTATTTTTTCAGAAAGCCCGAGCGATGAGGGCGGAATGGTCCTGCATGGTGTAGGTGTATTTGAGGGGATGGGAATGGAAGTCTTCGGTGATGTCGTTAGGTGGAAAAAGCGACGTATCGACGATCCGATACCATTGTTTTCCCGGAGGGGGAGGAGGGAGATGAATATAGGCTTCTTGGAAGTGGGCGTTGAAAGCGATGTAGAGGTCATTTAGGGTATAGGCGACGAAACGGTTTTCGGGCGCCCAATTGGGTTTTAGCGGCTCGTGGCCGTGCCAATTGATGTCGTGCTCTTCGATGAAATCCCTTCGCTTCAAAAGCGGGTTTTGATTTCGGAATTGGACCATCAGGCGATGAAATCGCGCAAAGCCCGCATTTTTTTCAAGCTCGTCCCATAAAAACCAATTGAGCTCGTTGTCTTGGCAATAAGCATTGTTATTGCCATGGCGGGTATGTCCATATTCGTCGCTCATGAGGATCATCGGGGTGCCGATAGCGACCATCAAGGCGGTATGGAAATTGCGCATTTGCTTTTCGCGAAGAACATTGATCTTGCGATTTTGGGTCGGGCCCTCCTGTCCGCAGTTCCAACTTTCGTTGTCATTCGCGCCGTCGCGGTTTTCTTCTCCATTGTCTTCGTTATGCTTATTTTGATAAGTGACCAAATCGCGCAGCGTATAGCCATCATGCGCTGTGACAAAGTTGATGCTGTGATAGGGGCGGCGATGAGAGCTTGCATAGAGTTCTTTGGAGCCTAAGAGAGCGCTTGCAAAAGCGCTAGCCTGTCCATCCGTGCCTTTGATGAAACGCCGGACAGTGTCGCGGAAGACGCCGTTCCATTCATGCCATCTGCTGCCTCCTGGAAAATGCCCCACTTGATAGAGCCCCGCCGCATCCCATGCTTCTGCGATCAACTTGACATGAGTAAGATCGGGATCCGAAGAAATGGCCGCGATGAGGGGAGGATTGGCAAGGGGAGTCCCCTTTTGATCCCTTGTTAGGCAAGAGGCGAGGTCGAAGCGAAAACCGTCGACTTGCATCTCATTTGCAAAAAAGCGGAGCGAATCGAGGATAAGGGCCATGACGGCAGGGTGATTGGCATTGAAGGTATTGCCGGTGCCGGAAAAATTGAAATAATCGCCATCCGGCTGCAGCATGTAATAGACAGAATTGTCGATGCCTTTGAAAGAAAAGGCGGGGCCCTCGTT
Source organism: Candidatus Rhabdochlamydia sp. (assembly GCA_030043815.1). Taxonomy (GTDB): domain Bacteria; phylum Chlamydiota; class Chlamydiia; order Chlamydiales; family Rhabdochlamydiaceae; genus CAJCIW01. The sequence goes on along the minus strand of JASHWX010000145.1, from coordinate 1,627 downwards.
GCCGTCTTCTGCAGTATGGTTGTAGACGACATCGAGGTACACTTCGATCCCATTTTTATGCATTTCTCTCACAAGCATGCGAAAATCATCTAGAGCGGCATTCCATCCCCGAGAAGATGAATAGCGGTTCATCGGAGAAAAAAAATTCATCGTCGCATATCCCCACATGTTTTTGAGGAAAGCGCCGGTTTTGGGATGGGTGTGGACGTTCTGACATTCGTCAAATTCAAAGATCGGCATGAGTTCGACGGCGTTGATACCCAGATTTTTGAGGTAAGGGATTTTTTCGATGATGCCGAGGAAAGTTCCTGGAGCTTTTGTTTGACTCGACACATGCTTTGTAAATGAGCGCACATGCATTTCATAGAGGATCACTTCTTCAGGAGCAATATTCGGTTTTCTCGTGTATTGCCAATCAAAAGGAGTGTCGAGGATGATTTTGCTTCGAGGAATGGTCTTTTCCTCGTCGATGCCTCTGTGGCCCCATTCTTGAGAGGTGCTTAAGCCTCGCGAATAGGGGTCGGAAAGGATGAGCGTGCCGATGCGGTAACCGTACTCAAGCCGTTCTGTCGTGAGATTTTTCAGCAGAATATGCCAGACCGGACCTGTTTTATTAAGAGGGATCTCTGCAAACGGCTGTTTTGAAAGAGGCGAAAATAAGCATAGTGAGACTGCATTTGCGTGCTCGGAATACAGGGCGAAATTCAGCCCTTTGCCTTGGCGGCTGACGCCCAGCGGCGATGTAGATCCCATCTCTATGTTCATAACATTTTAACCTTAAAGTAAATGGGTGTTTGCCTGCAAGGCGCGCGTATTTAAAATTATTATTTACCATTGATAAATTGTAAATTTTTTGTTAAAATAGGATTAAACGAAAGAAATTTTGTTGCTATTTTTGGGCGCAAATTGGAAACTTCCCCAATTAGTTCAATTTAACGTAAGAGTAATCAAGGAGGACAAATGTCACTGGAGAATGCCAAGCAAAACCTAAAGGAATTCGGTAAAGAGCTCAATCTTGAATTGGCATTTGACGAAAACCACACGTGCATTTTGGGTATTGATAATACCTTTTCATTGCACTTAACTTATGAACCTAACTCGGATCGTCTCTACCTGTATTCACCGATCCTAGACGGTCTTCCCAAAGACGCCTCGATCAAGCTCCGCCTGTATGAAGCACTTCTCGAAGGCTCCATGCTCGGCGGGCAAATGGCAGGCGGAGGGATTGGAGTCGCAGTTCCTGAAGAACTCATCCTGATGCACGCAGTTCTTGAAATGGGCGTGGGCGCAGATCCCTCTGCTTTACGCAGGTTCGCTCCACTTTTTGTCGAACGCGTCGAGTACTGGAGAGGAAAAACGAAAGATATCTGCGAAGGGCGCGAAGTGGCCAAAGAAACAACTTCAGGGGCGATGCAGATTCCTCAACCCGGCAAACCCGGCGGAGAAAGGTTCATTAAGATCTAAAGAGCCTATTCGAGTCGCGCTCGAATTTCGACGAGCGCGGCGAGAATTTCCTTATCGGATTCGTCCACTTTTTTTTGAATCTGCTTGACGCTTGTCATCACTGTAGAATGATCTCGGCCAAAGATTTGGCCGATGCCTTGAAAGGGCAATTTCAGCTCCTGGC
>JASHWX010000144.1 GCA_030043815.1 Candidatus Rhabdochlamydia sp. | reverse complement strand
AGGTGAAACCTTGCCGAGGTCAATGGACGCAATGTTAATGAATTACCGGCAGGGGGATCAGGATTGTGGATGTTTGTTCGATGTGCTTCCCTTTGTTCAGGCAGTTCGAAGCAAAGTTACAGATTGGGACGCTAACCCATTTACTTCGAGACATGAGCTAAGGTCTGGTACGAAAGGCGTACTCATTCTCTCTTTAACGAGCCTAAAAATGGTGCTACTGCAGTTTCGACGACGATGTGAAAAACGAGAAGATCAGACTCGTTGCTTTCGACGGTTTCTCTTTTCAAATAAATACGATCGGCAGGATGCATTCAGAATCTTTTAATGGGCCTTTACTCAAGAGAACGCGCTTGTCTCCAATTATCAACAAACTGCCTCCCTGATGCAGTTAGTCTATATTCTTCCCAAGAAGGACTACCATTAATATGTGGCCCTTCCGTTATTTTTAATAAGAATCCATCTTTAAGAAGAAACAAAACAAAGATCTCACTTAGCCCCATCAACCGAATTATTTCCAATTCGGGTTTGTCACAAAATTGCTGCAAAACGCGTCTCTCAATTTCTCCGTATCGATGATTTAGTAATCCGAGATTTGTTTTGTAAATTTGAAGGGATTTTCGGTCAATATCCTCATATCGATGATATCTAGAGTGACAAGTGCAACATAATGCAATTAGGTTATCAAATGCATGCTTCTGACATGTTTCGTAAGGTATTATGTGGTGAATGTCCACTGGATAAGTTTTACAGGTAGGTATGGCGCAGCGATGACCAGCTTCAACTAGTACATCTCTTTTTAATTGGGCTGGAATAGGTGGACGGTCTTTCATAATTAACTCACTAAAAGCGGTGTTTGCTTGGATTTTTCATTGTGTTCTAGTCGGTTAGAGGTCATATGTATTCATTTTTTCTTTTAAAAGTTTAAGAGAGCTTCTCCCAGCCAAGCCACGGCTGCCTTTGTGCAGATAATTGTTTAGTAGACGCCATGTTAAACCAGCAAATTCTTCCGCAGCAAATTCAATAATACCATCATTGACGTTTGGCATTCTTTTATACTTCATGTAAAACTTTTGAATCCATGATAAAGCAATTTCTTCGGAAATTGACGCGCCGGTTTTATTATTTTTGATACCAAATTCAGCCTGAATATAATTTGCAAGAGTGGATCCCTTCGGCAAAGAGCATTTTAACATGATTTGTATAGCTATATTTTATCAACCTCTGTTGTAGACCGCCAGGGTTTTCACATGGATTGTTTGTGGGAACATATCGAACGCTTGGAAGCGATCGATCTTATAGCCTGCGTGGACCAGTTTCTCCAGGTAGGTAGCGGGCGATTGCCGGTTATGCAAGAGACATAGAGGATTATAGGGTTTTTCAGCGCAGAAGGCTGTGAGTAAAACGGGATCCACCATATTCTTCTCTTTGCGTCTTAGCGTCTCCGCGACTTTGCGTTAAAAGAAAGAAAAACGGGCACGCGCACGGGCACCGGCACGAAACACTACCCGCTTTTTTCTTGTTTATCTGTTAATTCTTCCTGATGAGGACAGGATGCAGTGAATCTTTCAATACATCATTGAACACATAGCCGAGTTTTTTCAGCTGTGTCGCGTGCAGATCCGGAATGTCTGCTCGAAAAGATGTCTTGTCTTGAGCATAAGCGATCATCAACAATTGCAAATCGGGTGTGGCGAATAATTCTGGCCAAGGAATGGGAAATGAAGGTGATATGAATAGGCCGCTTCCTTCTTTTCCTGGAAAAGGGATGGGAAGGGGAAGATCTTGGAGGGGAAGGACAAGAGCGCCGGCGAGAGGACTTAAGGCGGAAATTTGTTGCAAGGTGCATGGGGGCCAGGGCGATTTTCCTGCCGTGATGTAGAGATCAAATCCGTAGCGCAAAGGGATTGTTTGGAAGAGTTCGGAGGCGATGGCGGCGAGTGTGTGTTTGTGGGTGATTTTTTTGATCGCCTCGCTGTGGCGCCACAAGTCATAGTCTCCTTGAGCATGTTTTCGTAATTGCGCGACCTGGTCGAGAGGAAGCAACTCTTCAAAGGCAATGAAGTGGTTCTTGTTGAAAAAATCGCGGTGTTCGGGGCTGATGGCTAATCGCATGGCTACAACTTCTTTAAGCGTTCAAGTGCAAGGTCGGTTTTTTCCGGTGTCGTGAAAGCGGACAGGCGCACATATCCTTCTCCGGATGCGCCAAACCCTCTTCCAGGAATCAAAATCATATGGCACTTTTCTAAAAGCTCATCAAAAAATTCCCAGGAAGATTTGCCTTTTGGCGTTTTCCACCAGATGAAAGGCGAATCAGTCCCGCCATAGCAGGTGAATCCGAGTTTTTTCAATCCTTCCTTCAACCGTTTTGCTTGCGTGAGATATTGCGCCACCTGCGCGCGCGTCTCTTTTTGTCCTTCTTTGGTGTAGAAGGCCTCGGCCCCGCGCTGAATGGGGTACGCGGCGCCGTTGAATTTCGTCGCTTGCCGCCTATCCCACAAGGGGTGCAAAGCTTGGGACTGGGCCTTCACGGTTTTAGGGAGCACCGCGTACGCGCAGCGTAAGCCCGTGAATCCCGCCGATTTAGAAAAGCTGCGGAACTCGATGGCGCATTCTTTAGCGCCGGGCAGTTCAAAAATGCTGCGAGGGACGTCGGGTGAAGTCACAAATGCTTCGTATGCGTTGTCGAGGAGCAAAATAGCCTTTTCTTTGAGCGCGTAATGGATCCAGGCTTGCAGCTCTTTTCGAGTCATGGCCATGCCCGTCGGGTTGCTCGGAGAGCACAGATAGATCAAATCGCAATGCTTTTTTGGCGGCTGCGGGGCGAAATGATGCTTTTCGATGCAGGGCAACTGGAGAATTTTTTTTCTGCCCCCCATGATTGCAGAATCGAGATATGCAGGATAGGTCGGGTCGGTGATCCCGATCACATTCACCGTGCTAAACAAATCTTGAATATTAACGGTATCGCTGTTGGTGCCATCAGAAATGAAAATCTCTTCCGGCGTGATGCCGAGCCGGGCGTATTCATGCCTCACAATCGCCTCGCGCAAAAAGAGGTAGCCATTATGCGGCCCGTAGCCTCGCAGCCCATCTTCGGTAGTCATCTCTGAAATCGCACTCGTAATGGCCCTGGCAAGAGAAGGGGCCAAGGGGAGCGCGATGTCGCCAACGCCGAAATTGAGGATTTGGGCACGAGGATGCTTTTGCTTTAATTCGGCCAATTTTTGATCGATGATGGGGAAAATGTACTCCCGCTTGAGACGCTGAAAATTCGAGTTGAGCTTGACCATAGACGATCAAGTATGGGCAAGGGGGACTTTTTGGGAAGTAAAAATATTTCTTATCGTTGAGGCGAAAAGCCGCCTTCAGTGATAATTGAAATTAATGAAAAATCCTGTCGAGCAACTCCGCTTACAAATTTCCCTTATCGAGGAAAAGATTCAGTATTCTTTCCTGGATAAAAATCTGCTTGTCTTAAGTTTCGTGCACCGCTCGTTTTACAATGAACACCGCGATCTCGTCTCTCAGCACAACGAGAGGCTTGAGTTCTTGGGCGACTCTGTGCTCGGACTGATCATCTCCGATTATCTCTATGCCCATCTGCCGCTCGAGACGGAAGGGCATCTCTCCCACTTGCGCTCCCACATTGTCGAAGCGAGCAGCTGCGCCCA
>JASHWX010000143.1 GCA_030043815.1 Candidatus Rhabdochlamydia sp. | reverse complement strand
GGATTGGCGTGGGTGCGAAGCCCACGCCAACCACAAAAATCCCAGGCCTTAAGGCCTGGGTTCACATTAAAGATTCGGTTCGGGGCATAGGCGGCGCAGGTGATCGCGTGTGGCGACGAGCGCTTGGGGGCGGTGCCCGCGTGCGCGGACAAGCGATTCCGCTAGGTTGAAATAGCTCCATGCGGCGTTGAAATCGAGCCTTTGGATGCAAAGGACTGCGAGGTAATACTCGACAATGCAGTGATGGGGATCGATCGCGTGGTAGCGCTCGAGCAATTCCTTGGCCTCGCTGCCGCGGCCGAGCTGGAGCCAGGTCGTTGCGAGCTGCAGATAGCCCATGCGGAATCGGGGATAGCGTTTGAGGATTTGTTCGAGCTCTTTTTGCTTCTTGGTGATCGATTCGCGCGTTTCATCAACAGGTAAAAAAACAGCTTTGATGCCGTCTGCGTCGATTTTGCCGCTTAAATAATCATCGGGAACTGTCTCGGGCGAGACGGCTTCTTCAAAGGTGAGGTAGCGGATTTCGCGCAAGAGCTTGGCCCCTTCTGCATTTTTGCCGGTAAAGAGGTAATTGAATCCCATGAACATCTTGAGGAGAGGATCATGGGGAAGAAAGCATGCCGCTTTTTCATAAAGGGCAACAGTTTTTGGGTAGTCTTGCCGCGCCCAAAACACGGCGGCCTGGTTCATGAATGCAAGGCCGATGACTTCCTTCATATTGCGCTGTTGCAACTTGCGGTTGTTGATCCCTAAATAGAGGTCGGAAGGGGGGTCGATGCCTCGGGCCGTTGTCTCAATGTTGATGATCTTGCTCCCATTATTATAACGCACGTAGATGTGGCCGGGCGGGGTAATGATCTCTAAAGGAAGGTCGAGCCGCTGCGCTAAAGATAAATAAAGGATGGATACGCCGAGGCAGACGCCTTGGCGGCTGTCTAGGACAGAGGGGAGAAAAGTGTAGAGGTCGATATCCGCTGCATACAAAGAATGGGGAGGGAATCGGAACTGCATTTCTTGAAAAATGAAGCGGTTGATCTCGCGGATCTTTTCTTCATTGGTCGCTTTGGACGAAAGGCGGGCGCGGATTTGCAGGGCCATGAGGTCGATGCTCGCTTCGTATTGCATGACATCATTTTTGTCATCGAACTGGAAGAGGAGCAGCCCTCGGGAAAGATCTATTTCTTCGGGACTTAACTTCAAGACTTCCTCTTTTGTCCAAACGCGGTGTCCTTTGAGTTTGCGATTGGAAAGGGATTCTGAAATCGTTTCGATCAAGGCAAGCTGCTCATCGGTCAATTTTACAGGAGGATCAAAAGACTGCCTGGTAACGAGGGAAACGATGGCTTGAATGTCGAATTTGGGCAATGTTTTCGGAACCTCAGATGAGGGGAGGTTTCCTCCGCTTAAGAGATTCCATGCGCGTCTCAATGCTTCTTTGCCCTCTATAGTATCAGGATAGAGCTCATAAAAAGAGAGATGCTGCGAGATGGAAGAGGGATCGAGTGTATTGAACAGGGATTTTAACGCGGAATTTTCAATCCGTGGCTGCTCATGGACTTTAGCCTTCTTTTTGGCGCTTAAAGGGTGGAAAAAGAGGAGCAGGAGGAGGATGATTCGCGCAAACATTTACTTACCGCTGTTATTGTGAAGAGTTGCGGGAGGGGACGGGGAGAAGATGATGTTCTCCATGCGGGAGAATAGCCCTTGATGGGAGGTGATCTCTTCCACCGTTGGCTTGAAGCGGTAGGTCCAATTCGAACCGATATGGGTGCCGGGGACATTGATCCGTTCATCTTCGGGATTGGGCCAGGAAAGTTCAGGGTAGAAAGCGAAATATTCTTGAAGGAGATTGATATGAAAGAGACTCGAGGTGTGGTGGCTGTCCCAAAGGATCTCTTCTCTTTGCTTTTCGGTAAGCTCGGGGCTGTAGGTCCAATGTTTATAGGCGGCAAACTCTTTGGCGTCGCTTGCGAAATTCTTCCACCAGAGGGTTAAGGTTTCTGAGTCGTGCGTGGAAACAGAGGTGAGGCTGATCGGAGGATAATATTGGAGGGGGATATAGCGCTTATCTTCATCCCATTTTCTTTCCCAGCGGATCACTTTTGTTCCGCAAATGCCGAATTCTTTGATTGTAGCGCGGACCATTTTGGGCACGACGCCTAAATCTTCTGCAATGGGGAGCATGGTGGTCGAGGAACAGATCATCGAAAGCAATTCGCGGCCTTGAAGCTCCCACTTGGTATCATCTTGTGGAACATAGTGTCCATCTATCCCTTTAAGATGGGGAGGAATGGCCCAGACGCGAAAAAAGCCGAGGACGTGGTCGATGCGAAAGATGTCGTAAAAGTTTTCAGCGTAGCGGAGTCTTTGCTTCCACCATATGAAGTGATTTTTTCTTAAAGCGTCCCATTGATAGAGGGGTAGGCACCAGTTTTGCCCTTCTTTGGCAAAGTAGTCGGGAGGGGCGCCTGCGGTGAGGTCCGTGTTGAAGTATTCAGGGAATTGCCAGACATCGACGCTTTGCATGCTGACAAAGATGGGAATGTCCCCCATCAAAAAAATCCCTTTTTGGTTTGCGTAGGCTTTGACTTTTTTAAGCTGTGCGTAGCAGAGAAACTGCATGGCGATATAGAAGGAAACCTCATCCCAGTGGCGCTTGATCAGCGCGTCGAATTCTTTAGGAGGATAAGTCCGCACCTCTTCCGGCCAACTGTTCCAAGAGGTATTCCCTAAACGCTCCCGCAGGGTTTTAAAGAGGGCGAACGGTTCGACCCAAGGATTGTCATCGACGAAATCCTTGAACTCTTTGCTTTTGACGATTTTTTCTTTCACCTGTTCAAAGTAGGCTTGCAGCCAGCTCAGTTTGTGGGTCAATACTTCTGTGTAGGCGATCCGCTTTAGATCGTTCAGCTTATGGAGGTCTTTGAGTTTTTTTTGCAGCTCGCCGAGTTGGTCGATGTAGGGAAGGGCATAGAGCGATAGGTACACGAGATTGAGCGCACAAGAGGAGATCGCATTATAAGGGCTGGGATCTATCTCAGAATTGTTGAGAGGAAGCAATTGGATCACATCGAGTTTCAAGCGGCTCGCCCAATCGATGATGGGAAGCAAGTCGAAGAATTCTCCAATTCCGCAGCTGTTTTCGCTATGGAGCGCAGAAAGGGGAAGATTGATCCCATGATGGGGGGCGATGCCGATCTTTTTCCATTGACTGCCTGTGATGGAGTAAAGCAGGGTTTCTTTAGTCTCTTCCATTATTTACCAATAAGTTGAGCGGTATGGCCTGTTTCAACGCCGGTACGCCATTGATTGGCTTTATCGACAAATAAACTTAAAATTTCTGCGAGCTTAACGCCGGTCAGATTGCTTAAGCGAAGAGAGGTGAACAGGGTGAGCTTGTTGTTGCGATCCGAGTAGGCCAGCGTTCCAATTTTGGGGAAAGGGGAATTGGCCTTGAGCGCGTCTTTGAGAATATTTTCACGGAATTTTCCAGGAGGAATATCACAGATAAATGTGGCGATGAGCAAGTTTTCTAAGGCAGCATCGCATTCGAGCTGGACATGAAGCGTCTCATTGAACACGAGCTTGCATGCACCTTTGTGGTCAGGGTGAAGGGAAATGCCGAGCAAGGCGCTCAATTCTTTCAAAAGCTCTTCAAAGCGATCTGTCATTCTTCCTCTTTTTCTTCTTCGTTCCTTTCTTCTAGGCGTTCGTCGAGCTCTTCAATGGCGTCGATGAAGGCGGCGAGCAGGTCTTGGCGGTGCTGGTCGGACTTAAAGAGTTTCGGGGCAATCTGCCGGATTCCATCGCGCATTTGAGTAAAGATGATGATTTGAGCGACGATCTCTTCAGATAGGCCAAGTGCGGCAGAGAGCTGCAATATTTTATCCGTAGAAGGATAGCGTTCTTGGAGGATTTTCATGAACTGCTTGGCAAGCGTCTCGAATGTCAAGGTCGTTTGCATGCCCTGCCTTGCCAAGGCGCCTTGAACGAGATTCATGCGCGATTGAAAGAAGCGGAAAACGCCTAGAATGCTCTGCAGCTTGCGCGCCTCCGATAGCAAGCGGTGCAGTTCGCCGCGATCAATGGACGGCCCTTTGGATTTGAGATCGGAGCCCATGGAATGGAGCAAGAAATCGATCACCGTTTTCATCTTGTCATAGTCAAATTTGCCAGTGAGCTCGTTGAAAAGGGTATTGGCGTCGCGTGGATTGCCTGTGACTTCGCGATATAAATTGCGCAGGCCCGTCGGAGTGCCAAGCCCCTGATTTGAAAATGCGCGCGCTTGCTCTGCGATGTTTTTTCCTGCTTTGACCTCTCTTCCATGCACGGTATTGAGTTCTTCTTTGGCGCGGCGAACTTGTTCGGCAAGCTTATCATCTGTCGCCGTCTCAAGCAAAAAGTCGAGGGCATCGTCGGCAAGGGAGTAGTCGGGATACATCTCGAGGACTTTGCGCAAGATATCACCACTGGTATCGCTTGAAGTGATGCGGGAGCGCAGCAAGAGCAGCGATCGGACCTGAAGCTCGGGATTTTTCCGGTTGAACTGTTCGCTGACCTTCTCGATCCGCTCGACCTCGACGATCTCCTTTTTGCGCTCCATCTTTTCGAGCTCTTCTTCCCTGGTCGTACGCTTGCGCTTGGACTCGAGGGCCTCAAAGCGGCGGGCCATGAGCACAGGATTGAACGCTCCTTCATCGATCCATGATTGAAAACCCTCAGAACTCTCTTCTTGGGCGACAGCCATCCCGACCATCGCCTTTTGGGCAGCAAGCTGCTGGGCGCGCATCGCCTCAAGCTGCGTAGGAGGAACGCGGGAGCTCGAAATTTCTTCAGACATATTCTATTATGAAAGTTGAACGCGTCCTAAAGGTTGAATGCGGATTTCGGGAACGATCTCTTGATACGAGACCACGGCCATATCGGGGAATTCTCCCTCGATCAATTTTCTGACAAAGCGGCGCACATCGATCGCCGTGAGCAGCACAGGCGGCTGTCCCCCGACGGGCGTCGGAACGATCGTGGTGCGCATCGCGTGCAGAATCAGCTGAACAGAGTCGGGATCGAGGGCGAGATAAGAGCCGGCAGAGGTCTGTTTGATCGCTCCGCGGACCATGTCTTCGATTTCAGGATCGAGTAAATAAACAGACAAGATCGATTGACCCTGCGAATACTTATAGCTGATGTAGCGCTTGAGCGACGAGCGCACATACTCGGTGAGAAGAACCGTGTCTTTTTCCGATTGCGCCCATTCGGCGAGCGCTTCAAGGATCGTGCGCAGATCTTTGAT
>JASHWX010000142.1 GCA_030043815.1 Candidatus Rhabdochlamydia sp. | reverse complement strand
AGGGTATAAGGTTGGCCAAAAATTTAAAAATTAATGTTAAAAACACCCAGCTTGCCGAAGCTCTCAAACTCAGCAAGGTCAAAAAGCCTGCAGCAAAGAAAGCAAAACCTGAAGAAGCTGCTCAAAAACCATCTGAAGCAGAAGTTGCGCCGCCAACGCCTGCCGTAGAGAAACCCGCGCCAGTCGTCGCTGCACCTTCTCCTGTCGAGGAGAAAAAAGTAGAAACCCCTCCTCCGCCCCCGCCTGCACCGGCCAGACCCGCTGCCCCTGTACCTTCTTCGGTACCTTCTTCGGCACCTTCTTCGGCAGCTCCGGTTGCAAGGCCTGCAGCCCCGCGTCCTCAAGGACACTACCCTTCACGGCCGATGGAGCAACGCCCTTATCGAAGGCCTGGATTTGCTCCGTCCGGTGCACGGCCGCCTTATCCGCCGCGTCGAGAGCCTTACACACCGCGTCCGCCTTATGCACCTCGAGCGCCTGGCGCACCTCGCCCTCCTGGCCGGCCCGCCATGCGTCCGCCGCGTCCTCCTCTTCCTCCTAAAGAAATCCCGCGCGGTTTAGAAGAACATAAAAAACCTAAACCCCATTTTGAAGAAAAGGCAGCGCCGCAAAAAGAATTTAGAGAATATAAACCCACAAAGAAGCAGGAAGAGCGCGCCTTCGATGCACGCGACCGTCTTGGACTCAGAGATGAATTGGAAGAACAAGTCTGGCGCAAGCGAAGACCTGCACAGAAGATGCGCCCCATTCAAGAAGAGGCGGTCATCCGCCCGAAGAGCTTAAAAATACGCATTCCGATCACTGTCAAAGACCTTGCGGCCGAGATGAAGCTCAAAGCTTCTCAACTCATCGCAAAACTCTTGATGAAAGGCGTCGTCATCACCTTGAATGATTTTCTCGACGATGAAACGACGATCCAATTGCTCGGCCACGATTTTGATTGCGACATCCAAATCGACCGCACCGAAGAAGTGCGCCTCCGCATCACGGATAAGACGATCAAGCAGGAAATTCAAGATAGCCCATCCGATGAACTTATGCTCCGCCCTCCTGTCGTCGCATTCATGGGCCACGTCGACCACGGTAAAACCAGCCTGATCGACACGATCAGAAAGTCCAACATGGCAGCCGGCGAAGCGGGAGCAATCACCCAGCACATCGGAGCCTTTAAATGCCATACCGATGCAGGGGACATCACTATTCTCGACACACCCGGCCACGAAGCCTTTTCCGCCATGCGTGCACGCGGCGCCGATGTCACAGACATCGTCGTCCTCGTCATTGCCGGAGATGAAGGCATTCGCGCACAGACGATCGAAGCCATCGAGCAAGCACAGTCTGCTCATGTGCCCATCCTTGTCGCGCTGAATAAAAGCGACAAGCCCAATTTCAATCCCGAGAACGTCTACCGCCAGCTCGCAGAGCAGAATCTGTTGCCGGAAATTTGGGGCGGACAAACGATCACAGTGAATTGTTCCGCCGTCACCCAAGCAGGGATCAAGGAGCTGCTCGAAATGCTCGCGCTGCAAGCCGAAGTATTAGAGCTCAAGGCCAATCCCAATACGCGAGCTCGAGGCACCGTCATCGAATCCCAAATGCACAAAGGGCTTGGCGCCGTGGCGACCATCCTCGTCCAAAACGGGACACTTAAAATTGGGGATTCCCTCGTGTTCACGCAGCAATTTGCCCGTGTCAAGACAATGCATGACGAACATGGAAAAGAATTGACCAAAGCCGGTCCTTCTACCCCCGTTAAAATCACCGGGCTTTCCGATCTGCCGGAAGCTGGCAGCGAGTTCATCGTCGTCAAGAGCGAAAAGGAAGCGATGGAGATTGCAGAGAAACGCTCAGAGGGCCAACGCGCCCTTTTATTGCAGACAAAACGCGGCGCAGAATTCCTCGCCGAAAAAGCCACAGGCGTTAAAAAGAAGATCCTCAATCTCATCTTGCGCGCCGACGTTCAGGGATCCTTAGAGGCATTAAAGACATCGCTGCTCAAGATCGTCTCAAGCAAAATCGAGCTCAATATCATCTCCGCAGGAGTCGGCGAGATATCCGAATCCGATGTCCAGCTCGCTGCAGCCTCCAAATCGACCATCGTTGGCTTCCACACGCAAGTTGAAAGCCATGCCGCCAGCTTGATCAAAGAATTGAAAGTCACCGTCAAGCTCCACGACATCATTTATCATGCCGTCGACGATGTCCGCGCGCTCATGCTCAGCATGCTCGATAAGATCGCTCAAGAGGTCGACATCGGCGCCGCAGAGGTCAAAGCCACTTTTAAAGCTTCTCAGCTCGGCGTCATTGCAGGCTGCATGGTCATCGACGGCATGATCAAGCGCTCCTGCCATGTGCGTCAAATCCGGGACAAAAAAGTCATTTGGAAAGGGCCGATCAGCTCCTTAAAGAAAGTCAAAGAAGATATCCGCGAAGTGTCCAAGGGGCATGAATGCGGCATTGTCTTGCAAAATAACAATGACATCAAAGTCGGCGACATCTTGCAAGCATTTGAAATCACCTACCTCGAACAAGAGCTCTAATGGTAAAAAATCGCGCCCTACGACTCAACTCTTTGTTAAAAGAGGTCATCTCCGAAGTCATCCATCGCGACGTGCGCAATCCCCACGTCAATCAATTCGTCACGGTCACAAATGTAGAGATCACCAAAGACCTTCAACACGCTAAAGTATTTATCAGCGTCATTGGAACAGCGCAAGAAAAAGAAAAAACGATCGAGGCCCTCCAGTCCGCTGCCGGCTTCATCGCCATCCAATCCTCGAAAAAAGTCGTCATGCGGTACTTTCCTGCGCTGACCTTTAAAATAGACAACTCTGTCGATCAGCAGATGCGCATCGACACGCTTTTAGGACAGATCAAAGATGAACAGAACTCAAGAAGGCATCCTACCGATCCTCAAGCCTAAAGGCAAAACCTCGTTCAGTTTGATCGCGCAAATGCGCAAACTCACGCAGATCAGAAAAATCGGCCACGCCGGCACCCTCGACCCTTTTGCTGAAGGCGTCATGATCTTGCTTATCGGCAGATCATTCACAAAATTAAGCAACCGCTTCCTCAATCAAGACAAGGAATACATTGCCACTGTACGCCTCGGGATAACAACCGACACGTACGACATCGAAGGAAAAATCCTCTCTGAAAATCCCCACGTCCCATCCCTTTCCGATGTCGAAGAAGCTGTCCTTAAATTTCAAGGCACTATTCTTCAAACGCCTCCCATGTACAGCGCAAAAAAAGTCGGCGGGAAAAAACTCTATGAACTTGCCCGCAAAGGGATCACCATCGAACGGCAAAGCGTCCCTGTCACTCTTCACATTGAGATGATCGATTACACCTATCCTTACCTCAAGCTCAAAGTGCAATGCTCGAAGGGAACATACATCCGCTCCCTCGCTTCCGATCTTGGCGCGGAACTCAACAGCGGCGCCCACCTCTCTTCATTGACACGCACCCGCAGCGGCGCATTCACCCTCGAATGCTGCTGCGATGGATCCCTACTCATGGAAACCGGCTACCCTTGGGCCCAATATGTTGTTAATCACTGAATTAAATGACATTCCCACATTAAAAGAACCATGCAGCCTCACCATCGGCACTTTTGACGGCGTCCATCTCGGCCATCAAACCCTCCTCAAACATTTAAAATCTAAAAAAATCGTCTTTACCTTTTCTAACCATCCCTCCAACGCCCCCTTGATTTACCCTTCCTTGCAAAAAGTGAAATACCTCGCTGACTGCGGCTCTGATCTTGTCATCATAATCCCCTTTTCTCAAGCATTTGCAAGCATCCCCTATGATCAATTTTTGGTGCTGATGAAAAAGCGCCTCGGCTTTTCCCATCTTGTGCTTGGCCGAGGCGCTGTATTTGGCAACAAACGGCAAGGCAGTGAAGAAAATGTGAGAAGGCTCTCGAAAACACTCGACTTCGAAGTCGAATACCTCCCTAAATACGGATCCATCTCTTCGGGAAATATCCGTCAATTGATCTCTCAAGGCAGATTCGATGAAGCGAGTGCATGCCTCGGCAGGCCTTATTCCCTCATGGGCCGCCTGCAAAAAAATGCGCTTCCGCTTCCAGGCATTTGCCTTCCGCCTGAAGGGTTTTACCCCGTTCAAGTCAAAACGGCAAATCAAGTCCTCTCCATGCAAGCACACGTCCTACCCTCGCACATCCGCCTCGATCTCAACCTCGACACCGACGTTGAGATCATCTTCTAATAGCACCCCATGCCTGAAGAAAAGGCAAGAAATTTTTCTTTCATTCACATCACTATATACCCAAGTAAAATCTGTTCTTAACATCAAGAACAGCAATATTTTAGATACTTAATTAAATAAGAATAATTTAATTGAATTATAATTACATTTATATTATAATAATAATTAAATGTTAATAAGGATGTAATTATGTCAATTAAAGTAGATTTCATAGATGATTTCTCCCAAGGCATTCATCAACTCCAAGATCAAATCCTCGCTTATTCAAGTATGCCATTGGGAGATTTGTCTGCGCTTGAGGCTCAATATGTTGCGCTGAAGCAAATGTACAAAGATTCCAATTCTAAATACAGCGTGGAAAAAGTAAATAATCTCATGCTTCTTCTCTTTGAATTAGAAAGAACCGGCGAACGGTTGAACATGCTTAAAGAAGCTAAACCGATGTTACAAGCCAAAAAAGAAGATATTCTTAGAGGTTTTCCTACAGACAGTCAAAATAAAGGAACCATTAAAAGATCTATCCTGAAAATGGCATCAATACAAGTGCCGTCTACCAGAACGGGAACTCCGTGTTCAACACCCATGCCAGATGTAGAATTTCCTAGAAATGATAGCGGACTGCTCTATCAAACACCTCCAAGTTCTCGCGAAGGAACGCCTCCAATGCATCCACTCGATGTTTTTGCTCCTAGATTATCGGTTCTTTCTCCTGAAACGCGGAATGTAATTTATGACACCCCTTCCACCGAACTCGATAGAGAAACAAGTTATTAACCCGGGCGGTAAAAAGGTGACAAGATGCGCTAGCGAGGCAAAGCCAGATCAAAGCATAAGCGGTCCGAATGAGGAGGCCATAGTAGAACTATGGCCGACGAAGAGGATTGATATGGTAAAGCCGCAGCAAGCAGATTGTCACCTTTTTACCGCTCGGGTTAATAAAAAATACTTCACTTGATTTCAGGGCTTCAATCCCCTATCCTCTTAGCAGGAAAAAATTATGGCTGGTCTATCTTGCGGCATTGTCGGGCTTCCCAATGTCGGAAAATCCACTCTGTTCAATGCTTTGACTAAAAAGGGCGCGCAAGCGGCGAACTATCCGTTTTGCACGATTGATCCCAACGTCGGGATTGTCGACGTGCCCGACCCTCGACTTGCTGTCTTATCGAAGCTATCGAGAAGCCAAAAGCTCGTGCCTGCGACGGTTACATTTGTCGACATTGCTGGGCTTGTTAAAGGCGCTTCCGAGGGTGAAGGGCTAGGGAACCAATTTCTCGCCAACATCCGCGAAACCGATGCGATTGTGCACGTCGTGCGCTGCTTTGAAGACGACGACGTGATCCATGTCGCGGGCAAAGTTGATCCGATCGCCGATATCGAAGTGATCAATTTAGAGCTCATTTTGTCCGATTTGCAGATGGCGGAAAACATTTACTCCCGTCTAGAAAAGCAGGCCAAAGGAAAAAAAGAGCTCGTTCCCGTCATTGAAACGCTGCGCAAAGCGATCGCCCATCTCAATGAAAATAAACCGCTCCGTACTCTTGCTATGACGGATGAAGAGCGGGGCTATGTCCAAGATTACCCTTTCTTGACAGACAAAAAAGTCTTATACGCTTGCAACGTCTCGGAAAGCTCGCTGCCATCGATGGAAAATCAATATGTCCAGCTAGTCCGCGAGTATGCCGCAAAAGAAGGCAATCGCGTCATCCCCATCTGCGCAAAGCTCGAAGAAGAA
>JASHWX010000141.1 GCA_030043815.1 Candidatus Rhabdochlamydia sp. | reverse complement strand
ATCAAACAGCAATTTCCTCATGACCTTCGTCAGATCAATCCCGCTTTCTTAGAGCAGCTCAAACGCTATTTAGTTGCATCCCCAGCTTTCCGCGAGAGTCTGCAACAGTTAAATTCGATCATCGACAACGCGATAGAGAACAGCAAAGGATTTGTTTACAATGATCTCAAGCATATAGGCAATTTGGTCGACCAAACGATCACAAAGACTGCGGACATATTACTCGAAGAGACCCATTTGGCGTTAGAAGCGCTCTTCAATGCTTTAAACCTGCCCGATGATGCAGCTTTCAAACAGGCGGTCGCGGAGCTCAAAAAGATCATACCCGCACTTCTCTCAAGAAAAGCTGAAATATTCGCTCAAAAACCGTTAACTTCAGAACACGAGCAAATCCTGCGCACCTTTCTCCATCGCCTTAACAACTATCCCCTTGGCGATCGCGATGCGATGAATGCGGAAATCCAAAACGCGCGACTCACTTTGGGAAAATATTACCAGGACCTTCACGGCGCAGCTGGGCGTGTTGCCGATATCCTGCAAGGCAGATTAGGGCCCATGGCTGACACCGTACTCAACATAGCCGATAAAAAGGCAAACAAAATCGGCCATACTCTGCTTCAATTTGTCAATGAGGGAATGATCCAATTAGAAAGAGCCGTTATTGATAAGAAAGATGCAAAAATCAGAGAATTAAGTACAAAACTTCAAGAAGACATCCACGCGATGGGTCGGCGGGAACGCGACGTTTTCAAGTGTCCCGAATTGCCCCTTGATATCGAAGACCGCAGAAAGCTTGTGGCATTTCTTGATCAACTATCCCAGTTTCGCCGCGATGTTCTACCCGATTATGATACAATGCTCGATCAAATTGGGCCTGTTAAAGAGATCATCGAAAAGTACTACAATGGTTATTATGGGTTGGGTTACCGCTTCGGAGAAAATGTTATCCGGCCGACAACAGAAAGAGTCTACGACGCCATCGATTCACTGTACTCAAAAGTTGAATCTGTGCAACAAGCCCTCGGCATAAACACTCAGCCTGCAGGAAGAAGAGGAGCCGCTGCACCTGCAGCAGGAGGGAACTTTGCTCCATTCTTGCAGTGGTGCGGCAATTTGCTCAACACCATGCTTTCTGAAGGGGGCCAAGCTCTTTCCGGAAAAGCTGCAGGTGCGATTTCATCGATCTTGCTGTGGGGAATGGAGGAAGGCTTGGCTCAGATGGACAAGATGGGCAATACCGCGCCGTTTGCACAGCCTAAGTCAAAACTCATCGCAATGATCAACGCCTTTAAAAACGGCATCCAAAACGGTTTTACTTCTTGGGGAGGCGTCTGGAGTCAATTCAAAGAGCTCGTTTCAGTAGCTGACATGCTGAACATCACGATCAGCGGGTTTAGAATCCCTCATTTCAATTCAGGGAAAAAACTCTCGGACTCATCGGAAGCGATTTACGCAGAGAATATTGATGCTTTAAAGGAAGTGATGAAGAAGCCTGAGGAATCTACTCCGAACAGTGAAAACTGGAGGAAGAAGGCCGTAGAAGAACGCGATAAATTAGTGGACAATGTGAGCCGATTCTTCACCATCAAGCACATTTATGAAGACGTATGCGGTCTTAAGCCTACAAGCGAGGGATTTTACATGAAGCTGCTCGTGGACTCAGCAACATCTGAAACAAAATTGAAATCCCTCTTCTTTGAAGAGCTCGATAAAAAGAATATCGGATTCTTCACTTGGCTCAATGCAAAATTCCAATACTTCATTTTCAGCAAGATTCTTAAACATTTTGCTTCGAATGCGATTACGTATTATTTCAAAACGATTTTCGACTATATTGAAAAAAACGAGGGGACGAATTTTGAATCCCTTCGAACACTCGAATCAAACAATATCATTCGCTATCTCACCATCTTAGGCGGGGTCTACGAAAGGATTGCAAAGAATGACAACCCCACTCACAAGATCGATGAAATGGTCTTAAAAGAACTGGATCAAAAGGACGCGAATTTGGGCCATAACGTTAAAGACCTCTATGATAGTTTTGCTCAAGAAATTATCCAAAAAGCGACGGGAAACAGAATTTTGGCGTGGGCCGTCAAAAAGTTTATCCCTCACCCAGAGGAAATGGTATCCTCTCTTGTCGATAAAACTGTAGGAGCGCTGCAAGACAACGGGGGCTATGCACTCACTTACGTCATCAAAGATCAGCTCAAGGAAATCTTGAAACTTCTCCAAGAACAGGTGAAACAAAAAAATCGTTCAAGCGATGACGACCCCATCCTATTGGAACATCAAGATCAAAATAAGCAGATCGTGAAGAACCTCTTTGAGATCTTGCCCATGACAAAGTGCCAGTCACGAGTAGAGCTGAAAGATACCGTCGAACGCACTTTTAGCTTGTCCCGCTTTGTCCAAGGCGTTGAAAACGCGGCATTCATTGAGCAAGTCGTCGAAAAGGTGACAAATCTGCTGGCTTTGAGCATTCAGACGCTCGCAAAACCCGACCAGTTCTATAAACTGACTTATCAATTCGCAAGTCTGGCCAACCGCGCCTTTGACGTCGGCCAAAATTATACCTCTAAGCAACGAAGCGAGGTTGAAAATCAGGTCCCTAAATTAGGAAGCCAGATTCTGCGGCTCAGCGTAACGCGCGCCGTCGAAGAATACCTTGATTTCAGCGGCGAAGAGCAACAAGCTGAGACGAATCGAAAAATCAAAGAACTCAAAGACAGGGCAGAAAATTATATCGGGCTTATGAAAGACAGCCTTACAGAGTTGAATGCTCCAAACGCCGATTTCTCATCCCCTGCCTCTCTAAATAGGATCGATAAGATTTGCGAAACGACCCGGAAATTCCAAAAAAATAGCAATAAGGTCCACTTCGAAGTGCGCAGCGCTGAAGCTAACTCTTACGATAAAGGGGAGATCAGAAAACAATATGCCGACATGGCTGAGCATGCGCGCCCTCTCGTGCAAACGCTCACACGCATGAAGTTGTATTCATCAAAACTCGAAGAGACGAAAACCATCCGAGAAAAGTTGAAAATCGCGCTCGATTTCCTGCGCGCAATCCCATTAAGGCTTGCAGGCCCAGGCGGAGCGACACCCGAGGCTTTAAGCGCTTGTGAAACCGACTTGCAAAAAGTGGACACCCTCTTAAAAGATTTAAGGAAGATCTGCCCAAATCTCGATAACAAGCAAGAAAATGAAGCAGCGGATAGTGCTCATGCATTGACCGAAATGCAGGAAAGACAAATTCGGGCCCTGCAAGGCAGCAATCTCATTGAGATGATTGCGAACAATGCTCATGCGTTGACAGCAATGCCTACCCTGACGAAAGCGAGAAATGAGAAAATCGCAGAATTGAAAAGAAAAATCCAAGGCGCAACAGCAAATAGCCTAGAGCTTAGAGAACAGTTGTCTTCTCATCTCAAAGCAATGGAAGATGCAAGTGAAGAAGGAAAGGCCACTGAGGCCCGCATCGCATTCCGAGGATTGCTCAATGATCGAGCCCGCATCCACGCCAGCGATGTCGCGGCATGGCAAAGATTTGTCCAAGAAGGACAAAATGACGCCTTGATCAGGCCGATTTTCAATGACCAAATGGACCTCATCCGACTCAATGCAACCAAAGAACGCAATAAAAAACACATCGAAGATCTCCAAGGACTGATCGACCGCGTCCCCGCTGAGCTCAAAGAGCCGCTTTCGCATCTGCTTCAAACCCTCGCAGCATCGAATCTCCCTGAACAGATCGAGACAGTCAGAGAAAAATACCTCGACCTAATCCGCAAGAGCCACCTCTCTTTACTCTTAAATAAGATTTCTCAAGAAAATCGGTTGATCGCCAATCACTTGATCGATCGCCGCAAAATAAAAGAGAAAAATGACTTCTTCGCTGAGCAAGCAAAGCCCCATTCACTGCTCAATCAAATAGCCAACGAAAAGAAACAGCATTTGGTCTTGATCCTCTCTTCAGAACTGAAAAACAGATTCGCTATGCTTAAACAACAAATCCAATCAGCATTCAATCGCGACGGCCATCTGCTGCCTCTCCTGATTGGCAAGATCGAAGCCATGGAAGATGCCTCAACTTCTGATGCTGTGGACAAAGCTTATGCAGAATTTTTAAACTTAAGAGCTCAAGCGACGGCGGCAGTGCTTGGCAATGCGGAATACCATGCGATCTTCAGAGAGATCCAAGGCGCGATCGACCGGTCCGGCTTCCTCGACACAAACGGCAACCTGGAAAGAAACGCAAAGGAAGCCATTAAACGGTCGATTACGCAAGCAGAGCAGCATCTGAACACGTTCAATGCAAAGAAAGATGAAATTGTCAAACAGATGGGTTACCTCAATTACATGCCGGTCGACATGAAGGGAGCCGTCCTAGACTTAGTCACGCAGTTTGTCTACAGCCGAGTCTATGAGCGCATGGAAGGCTTCATCAAATTCGTCAAACGGGAAGACACGCAGCGCTACGGCATGCTCAACCACATGTTCTTGATCCCCTACTTGGAAATGAGAGGAAAGAAAGCCTAATTTTCTCTCTCAATTCTTAAAAGCGCGCGCCTCAGCGCGCTTTCTGCATCGATATCGCTCTTCTCTGCCTGCAGAATCAGGTTAATCATGGCATCGCCGATTTCCTCTTCCGTCGCTTGAGAAAAAGTCCTAGCGGCAAGTTCAGAAGTTTCTGAACGGAGGATGCGTCTTAAGATTTTTTGCGCTTTGACCAGGGTAGGTAGAGTGGGAGGGATGTCATCAAATGGACTTTTCGGCTTCTTCCCCTTTCCCTTTTCTTCCGCCTTGATCTTTTCCCAATTTTGCATGATGTCGTCCACTCCTTTGACTTTGACTTCGCCAAAGACATGGGGATGGCGCCGAATCAATTTTTCCTTTACCGTATTGACGATGTCCTCCATGGCAAATCGTCCAGTTTTTTCAGCAAGCTTGGCGTAAAAAATGATTGTATACAGGAGATCGCCGAGTTCCTCGACGATTTTCCCATCATCCCCGGCATCGACTGCCTC
This sequence comes from Candidatus Rhabdochlamydia sp., assembly GCA_030043815.1. Taxonomy (GTDB): domain Bacteria; phylum Chlamydiota; class Chlamydiia; order Chlamydiales; family Rhabdochlamydiaceae; genus CAJCIW01. The sequence continues at coordinate 675 of JASHWX010000141.1, read as the reverse complement.
GATGACCTCGTGGGCCTCTTCCAAGACATACGGCTGCAAGCTGGAAAAGGTCTGCTTTTGGTCCCAGGGGCACCCTCCAGGGCCGAGCAAGCGTTCAGCGACTTTAATCAAAGAATCAAAATTTTCCATAAAGTTAAATATTTTATAAATTGTCGACAATTTGGACAAGAACTATAATTTCTTTGCTAAAAATTGAGGATTCAAAAAATGGCTGTAAACGCACCCAATGAGGCCTCCGGCTGGCGCTGGGCTTGGAATCATCCTGGAGAAGCTTTGCGTTATGCCTGGAACAATCCAGGGGCTGCCGCGTCAGCTGCGACGAGCGTCGCCTTAAATGTTCTTGGAGCTCCTGCAAGATGGGTAGCGGGGCAAATCGTTCAAGGAGCTGCCGACAGAGGGGCTGCAATTGCCCAAAATGCGTATAACAACATCGCTCCTGCTCCTGCAGCACAGCAACCCGGACAGCCCGATCAAAACGTTTTGAATGTAGGAGAAGTTGCTTCGCGAGGCAGACAGATCTTGAACAACATCCTGGCCTCTGCCGGCGGTATCCTCGCAGGGCAAGCGACGCGAGGGCTCGCCACGCTTTGCCAGTATCTTTTCATTACAGTCCGCGATCACTTTCTTAACGACCCGCAATATCAGCATCTCTTGAATACGATCAATCCGATGATC
>JASHWX010000140.1 GCA_030043815.1 Candidatus Rhabdochlamydia sp. | reverse complement strand
GCTTGGTAAAGCTTTAGAAACAGTATGGGAAGGCGACTAGGGATAAAAAGAGCGCACCTCGATCTTGCCCATCAGTACATGCATCGCTTCCTCAAAGAGGATGATTGGGCGATCGATGCGACATGCGGGAACGGGCATGATACGCTCGAGCTAACGCACATTTTGTGCAATGAAGGCGGCGTCATCGGCATTGACATTCAGGATGACGCCATTGCCAAGACAAGAACTTTGCTGCAATCCCACTTTCCAAAAGAGGATTTGCGCAATGTTCATCTCTATTGTCAATCCCATGCGGATTTTCCCAAGTTATGCTTTCAAAAACCGATTCGGCTGGTCGTGTATAACCTCGGGTATTTGCCCGGTGGCAACAAATGCTTGACCACCATGACAGAAAGCACCTTGGAAAGCGTACGCCAAGCATTGAAATTTATCATGCCCGGCGGTGCAGTATTGATCACATGTTATCCTGGACATGCAGAAGGAGCGAAAGAAGAAATAGCCCTTCAAGAAGAGCTTTCGCGCCTTTCACCTCTGCAATATAACGTTTGTGCTCATACCTTCATCAATCGCACATCTTCCCCTTCTCTATTTCTCATACAAACATGAGAAACAACTTGCAGTTTTAAAGGCGGTGGCAGTAAAATTTAGCAAATTGTTTTTTTAGCTTACATTTTTTATGGCTGCAGCTTCGGGATTCTACCTATCACTCGTGAAGTCGAGCTATCTCCTCGAGAGAGTAAGCGAAGCTCAGCAACTTCCCCATGTTGCGAAGGCCGACCTCGATACACTCGAATCTGAGTTAAAAGAATTGAAAAAAGCTGTTCAGTCATTTGTCAAATCCGGCAGCTCTTTTAGTCCAAGTATTGTCAAAAAAACAGTCGCTTCATTTAGACCTCGGCTCTATGAATTTCTTCCAGCGGAAACAAAAGAGCAAAAAATCCTCAAGAAGATTGAATTTTTCAATAGAAATGCAAATGAATTGAATCTCGAATGCATCAATAGCCGTTTGCAGCATTATGCAGCAACAATTAGAAATTTGGGCAGTCAGCGCGATTGCAATCGCGACTTGCTCAAGAATGCAGTGCGCCTCATCATCGAAACGGATAAAACACTGAAACTGCGGAAAGAACAGGTTTCCCTTGACGATCAGGTCAAATTATTTTGGGGATCAGATGCTGTTTCGTCTCTTGCCAAAACAAATGTTCCGATCTTTGCCAATTGTTGTCTACCCGATGAAAGCACAAGGATCGCAAGTGCCTTGCATTTTCTGATCGGGTCCATGCAAGAAGAAGGCCCATCATGCTTGCACAAAATCATCGAGAAAGGACAAACAACTGGCGAGGTCCTGAAAAAAAACCCGCAGTCAGATCCATTGAGCATCAAAGATGTATCATGTCTGAAACGCCTCCTACCGCAACCCCTATTTCTTAACGGCAATCAAAGCGGCGCATTTCGCGAAGCTTTGATGCAGCTCGAAAGCAATGGAAAAGCAAACAACCTTCTGATCATTCCAGGGATTTTCATCCTCGGTACAGAAGCGCTCGGCATCGTTTTGAATTATGGAAGATTTAAAAATTTAGTGGGGATTTTCGATCCTAGCGGTTACACAGAATTAAAGCCAAAAACAGAAAAACTCGCTGCTTATTTCATCGCGCATCAAGATATCGATAGCGCTGCTGATTTTCTTGAAAAGCGCTTTGCCAGTTCACCGCCCCATCTTGGCGGACAACTCGACCTGCTGAAATTCAACGAGGGGTCAAAGGCTAGCGTATATTTCCAGTCGACTGTCATACCAGGGACCGCCCCTCGTCCTGCGGATAGCCGGTCTCTTCAGTCTTATCTTCGCATCGCTCATGATGCGGCTGAATCTGTCCGCTCAAGGCAAGGAAAGACGTTAAACGATTTTCTCAAAGCGGCCCGGTTAACACCGCATTATGCGAGTAAGACATCGGGCGATCATACTCTGATAGAAATTTATTTCCGATTAGACACACTTCGAGATGCGATCATGGTCAAAGATAAACGTGCAATAGCAAAGGTCTTTAAATATTTAAGCGAATGCCCTCTTCCCCCAACGATTCGCACAGGCGATATCTCAGGCTTTCTCTATGAGCGGCTTTACTTTCGCTACAAGACTGCGTGGGAAGCCAACCCCGCTTTACCTAATCCAGATCAACAAGCATTTAACAATCAATTTGGCCAGTTAGCTTTCCATGGCGATAAAAACGTCGCTATAGATCCTCAAATTAAGCTAGCCGCCATTGAGGAAGTGAAGGAAACACTTAAATCCAATTGGAGGATATAATTATGGCAACAACAGCTGTAGATGCAAATTTACGTTCTGATGCCGCTGCAATCTTAAACAGATTCAAAACTCTACAAAATGATTTTAAAGACAAAAGTCCTCAAGAATTTAAGCGGGATATGTCTAACATCGCCAATGATGTTGAACAGGTTACTCAATTGAGAACAAGAGTTAATCATGCGTGTAAAGATAGAGCTTTAGTTCCAGGCCTTTCAGATAGCGAACTGCTAGAGGTTTATAAGCAATGGTCTGACGCTAGTAAAATTGTATGTTTATTAGAGGAGAGCAGATTAATCGCTAATTGTTATGAAGAATTATCCCAATCTTCAGAAGCACAGGAAAAAAACTTTGATGCCGTTACTGTGGGTCAACTAGTCACCAGGTCGAGATCAATCCTCTACCAATCGGCTACGCCAGGCATTCAAAAAGCATTTGATGATCTTAATCAACGTTTGATGAAACTTCTAAGTGATAAAGTTCCCGATTCAGTCCATAAAAGGCCGAGCACCCCAGATCTACGGGCCCGAACCGATGAAGAGTCTTTCCTCACTCATTTGTTGAACGCATGGAACACCGGTGCAAAAGATTTTAACAGTGCTTTGCAATTATATCAAAATGCTGCTGCTTACCTTGCAGGGAAAAAAGGTTCAAATCAATTTGCTTCCGAGATGGCTCGAAGCGGATTTTCAGATTTTTCTAAGAAGATGAAAGAAACAATGACATCGAAGATAGCAGAACAAAAGGCTATTGAAGAAGAGGCTCGTAAAAGATTAGAGGAGTACGATTCCTTGACCAAGTTTACTCCTGTGTATGATGCGTTATGTTCGAATGCAACTTCCCAATTCCAGTTTAATCAAGCGCTAGCTCAAGCCTATAAGGCCCTAACAGAGCATTTAAGGGCATCCCTGAAGAATGCCGTCGCAGAAAAGACGGGGGCGAATTTATCTGATAAAAAATATTTGGACGATAAACAATTTACCTTGGTCAACTGGCCGGGAACACTTGAACAGAAAAAAGCAGCTGTAAAGTCTCTCATTCCTGACGCACTTCCCCCTTCTGTTCCACAGCATTCTTTAGAGATGGAAGCAACCATGAATGCAGCCTTATCATCCCACTCTACAATGCTGGATCCAGCCGTATCTGCTTCACTTGCTCAAGGAATTGACGACTTGCAGCGCGTGATTGAACTATTTGAGTTAGAAAAATTTAATGACGCTCAATTTGGCATGGCTAAGCTTGCATCCAAGAATCTTTCTCTCAATGGCACAAATATGGCCGACCGCGTGAATTTCCATATGTATGTCATCCATCAAACTGCTGGAAAACCGATCAATGATCCGGATTATGGAGCCAATGCCTTTCAAGGGAAAATCCCTGGAGAGAACAGTGAAAGAATCCTTGCAATCCGCCGAACAATGATCGAAGGGGCGCTCGCAGGTTTGAAGGAGGCTTACGCGGCAAATCAAACAGCCGACATCAAAGCTTATTTAAATCTCCTCGAAACCAAACAAGAGTTAATTGATGCAGCAAGTCGAAATCCAGCGCATCAATTATACGGGGCCGTTTACCAAATCTACAGCACCGCACACAACCAAAATCCTACCCTTCACGATCCCAATGATGGTAGTGTATTTGGAGATTTTGGACGCAGCGTCATGAGCAATGCTGTCCCCATAGACACGCAGTTTAAGCTTGATGCCGTCCGCAAAGTTCAAGACGAATTAAAAACCCTTTGGAAATTCTAAAAAAACAATGAGGTAAGAGCCAGTTGCAAAACTCCAGTGCATGCTGGAGTTTTGCAACTGGCTCGTAAGTGAGTGCGTTTTTGACTTACTTACCCCAATAAAAAAAGAGACTGTTATGTCAACGCGAATTGTTCAATCAGGATATCACACCCAAATCGATCACTTTTACGCCGAGCTGATAGATTCTGAACACATGTTGGAGAGGACAGATATGATTGAGTACGAACCGACAGCGACGGCGATGATTGTGCATTATTCTCAAGTGTATAAAACACTTCAGGAAGATTTCGAACAGTCAACCCTTTCATCCACAGAGAAAGAGCGATTAACTAATAAGCTGAAAGAATCTGCATCGATTGTCGAGCGTTTTCAATCTAATCTCAAATTCATTTCTCAATATCTCCCGATTGTGAGAGAGGCCAATGCCGCCCTATCTCAATCATGCCCCGATAGCAAAGCGATCGCTTCTCTTTCTGGAAGGATCACTGATTTATTGCAAAGCTCTCAAGTGAGCGAAAGGATTCGCAAAGAAGCTTTGGATCTCCAAGGTCTTTTAAACCCCACCCCTCCTCCGTCATTATGTTCATCTCTTCTCTCCTCTCAAATCGAGCCGATCAATCCCTTTCAAGAACTGAAAGGAGCTTTTGTTTCAGACAAAAGCGATATAGAAACCTACTCAAAATCAGTGAAAGCCGCTTTTGCAAAACTGTCCCGTGAACAAAAAAAGATATTGCTAAAGTCAATTGCCGAGATCATGAAAAAACCCGCATTGGCAAATAACCCAATGTTCCTTGAGCTTGATTTTCTTAACTGGTTTGGAACTGCTGCAAACAAAACTGCCGCCCTTGACCAACTCGCCCTTTCATACTCTTCTGCATCTGCTGCGACTTCGCTTCCCGTGAAGAATGTTCCTGAACCCATCGTTCCCGCTACACCTCCCGCCCCACCTGCTAATTTTCCCGTACTTGCCAATAGTGGCTTAAAGACGGCACTTCGAGAATTTAATAGGGTTATTCCCCACATCAATGCGGGTAATGTTCCCGATCTCAAAGCAGCGCTCGGCATTATCTCCACACTGAATTTGTTAAAATGTGTGTTTACCTTAAGCAGCGTCCAAGAACAACCGATTGTCAATCGTTTGTATTTCCACCTCTATTTTATCCATAAACATGCAAACAAGCCCATCCCCTCTAATGAATACGATTACGGACGAAAGGCTTTTCATGAGGAGGATAACTTTTTCGCACTCCCTATCGAGAAAATCCGTGCTGTACAACGCACCCTTGCAGAGGTGGCGCTGGAAGGAATCCGCCAAGCTTGTTTAAAAGAAAACCGAACAGATGTCCGTCATTTCCTCGATCAGCTTGAAAACAACGTTCTCAATCTCCATGACCGCATCAAATCCGATCAGGCAAATCTCGCACATACACTCTTTGGATTGCTCTGGGATATTTATAATCCATGTTATGAAAAAGACAATGCCCATTTATGCAACCCCAGAGACGCCGCCTTCAAAGGCGACTTTGGACGCGTGGCCTTCCGAGATGAGGCCGGCGCGCATCTGATTAGTAAAGATTTTAAGCTACAAGCGCTCACAAAACTGATCGCTGAGCTGAAAACCAGCTGGAAAGTCTCTTAAAGCCAGTTGCAAAACTCTAGCGCATGGCAAAAACGCCCTTTTGAGTCATTTTGCAACTGGCTCTAAAATTTTAATTTACAAAATTCATACGGCTTGCTATGTCTGCGACAAAGGACACAAATATTTTTATGAATTGCACTCTAAATCATTTGCGAATACAATAGAATTAAGGCGAACTCTACGCCTTATAAATTTAATACAAAAAATAATAAGCGGAAAAAATTATGGAAACAAAGATCAGTCGTCCCATCGTCGCCTCCCAAGGGTTGCAAACCCAAGTTCGGACACTGAGCAAGGAGATTGCTCATTCCCCCATTTCTCCAAAAAAATATCAAGACCTCACCAAAAAGCTCAATGTGACTTTGGAGAAGCTTGAAG
>JASHWX010000139.1 GCA_030043815.1 Candidatus Rhabdochlamydia sp. | reverse complement strand
GCTTTCTATCATTTGCTGCCTATCGATGTGCAAAACCACCTCGACCGCCACATTTGGGAAGCAAACAGGCGCGATGATGCTCAAAAAGGGATCTCTTTCGGCAAATTTGTCGCTGAAAACGATATCAAACACAATGTCGTCAAAATCGCGCTCGACCAGTACATTGCTGAAGTTTAACCGAAATGACAATGTTTGTTAGAATTGGCGCATGCCTGCGTACGAATGTCCTTCTATCCCTTATCAAGAGGATGAAACTTCTCTCATTCTTTTGAGGCTGTTGCAAAAAGACAGGGGCGCGATCAAAGGGCAGTTCCTGCTGCAGGCATTGTCAACGTGTTCGGCTTCTTTCATCGCAGAGATTTTCCGAGGGCAAACGATCATTTGGACAGAGGAATCGGCGCTCGAATGCTTAAAAGAGGTTCTTCATCGCGATGAAGAATTGGTCTGGGAGACATTGAAAAGCGTTCAATGGCCGTATCCTAAAGGGATTTTAGCAATGGCCATCGAGGCGAGGAATCTATGCTTTGTCAAGTGGCTATTAAGACAAACAGAGTGGACGGAGGATGACCGGCTTGCAGCGTGGGATTGCGGGGACCTGGAAATCATCGAATGCTTCTTTTCCAAAGAGGAAATGACCGCCCGATTGATGGGCGAAAAGGAGCTGAAACGCTTTTTTCTTTTCTCGCCGCTCTATAAAATCCAAGCATATCCCGAACTGAGCGCCATTTATCGCGAAACGCTTGGCGAAGTATCCCTTGTTGCGCGTTACACCCAACCCCGAGTTCTTCCTTCATTCGCTCGCGACTACGAGATCGATCTCCAGCGCTTTGTTCAAGAACAGATCGCGTTTGGAAGATCTTGCAACCAGGCGGTGCTTCAAGCTCTCGACACGCTCTATCATGGGCAAAAAGAGCTGCAGCCGATCCTCGACATTTTTGTCCGGGCGCGCACCCGGATTGCCATGGACAAAAGGGATATCGACACTGCCAATTTCTCAAGGCAGCGGGATCTCTTTCCTCAAAAGTATTATTCCACAGTCTTCGACCCGATCTATGCCCCGCGCTATCAGTTCGTCCTTCCCTGGATCAAGAAATACAACAAGAAGAGCGATCTAAGAAGAGCGGAGAGCGGATATGGATATGTGCTCGAGTATCAAAATCACGCTCTCACCCGTATCATTCTCGATCAAAAGCTCTGGCTGCATCCTCCCGCCGATGCCATTACAGCGCTTTACCCACGCTTGCAACAATTGCATCAAGAGATCCTCGAGATGAAATGCGACGATGTCGATGCCTTTTGTGATAAAGTGGCGGAATGCTATTGGCTCGGATGTAACCTCGTATTAACTTATAGAGGCAACGCGCAAAATTTCCTCATGTGGCTGCAAACGATCATGCTTTACCATGGGTTCGAACCTCTCGTCGCGAAAAGAGAGATCCCCCAGCCCGACTGCATGGCCATCAGCCTCCCCCTCGCCGATTTCATTGCATTTTTCCCGTCTTTCTTCGAAAATCCTTTCTATGTTTGTCTACCAGGCACCCGCTCAGAATGACGATGTTTCGATCAAAATTCTTCGGCTCCTAAAACAACACGGGGACGTCAAGTACCTCTTTCAAGCTTTGCCGACAGCGCCCTCTTCCGTCATCGCTGAAATTTTTCAAGATCTGTCCATCGCATGGACAGAAGAGTTGGCAAACGACTGTTTATCAAAAGTCATCAATCGGCAAGAGGAGTTGATTTGGGAAGCTCTTAAAAATGCCGGTTGGCCCTATGGCGCCCTTCCAGGGATTTTGCTCCTTGCGATCGAAGAGAGGAATTTAAGTTTGGTTCAGTGGCTCCTCAAACAAAAGGATTTCCCCGTGCAGGAATCTGATCGGATGGCGGCGTGGAATTGCGGAGACTTAGATGTGATCGAGTGTTTTTTTGCGCGCGAGGAGATCCTCGCCGAAAGAGATAACCACCGGTTCTTTCTGTTCTCATCCCTCGATAAGATCAAAGAGTACGTCGAGGATTATCGCGAAGGGCTTCAGCTGGCATCGCTTGTGGCAAGATACACGCAAAAGCGGGATCTTGCCGACCTGTCCATTCCCTATCGGATCGATCTTCAGCAATACGTTCACGACCAGCGCGCCTACGCAGAGGTTTGCCGTCGTGCTGTCCAAGAGGCTCTGCGGTTGATCGAGCAGGGAGTGACTGCGCTATCCCCCATCCTCGATATGTTTGTGAGTGCGCGTGTGCAGCTGGCAAGGGACCGCATGGACAGAGATGCAGAAAAATATGCACAGTATCGCACTGCTTTTAGAGAAAAAATGCCTCCCTTAACGCCATTTGGCACGGATGATGGGATGCATACCCGCTATCACTTCGTCATTCCTTGGATCAAATGGCAGGATAAAAAGCAGACGAACAGATCGGAATGCGGCTATGGGTATGTCCTTTACTATCGCGGCTCTAAGCTCACCGCAGTCTGCCTCGATACCCAGCTTTGGCTGCATCCCTCCGATGCAGCGATTTTTGAACTGTATCCTCATCTAGAGACACTTCACCGCGAGCTGCTTGAGATGGATCCATCAAAGATAGGTTTTCAAGAAAAACTCGCTGAGGCCTATTGGCTCGGGTGCCAGCTCATGCTCACGTACCGCGGCAATGCCCAATATTTTCTCATGTGGCTGCAGACCATCGCGCAATACCATGGTCTTGAGCCTTTTCTCGCCAAGAGAGAAACTCCGCAGCCGGATTGCCTTGCCTTAAGTTTGCCGCTGTCAGATTTTATTGCTCTTTTCCCCTCTTTCTTTGAAAATCCGATGGAAAAAAATCATGCCCGCACCCCAAGAACAGGTCGCTCCCTTTAGAGTATTAAGTCCTTCCGAAATCCAGCAGTTCCTTTGCCAGGTCAAGTTTGATGATGACGAGAACTCAACGCGGGTGCTCACTTGGCTAAAAAACTACGATTTGGATCCGCTGGAGCCCTATTATTATGGAAAGACCTTGGTCCGCTGCATCATCGATGCCGATCACCTCTCCTGGGACATCCGTCGAGAAATTCTCTACTACGTCGTCAATAACGAAAGCGAGTTCAACCGGGAAGTGACGCGGATTCGCAATCATCCCCTGATGCGGGCGATCCGAGCAGGAGACCTCCAAGCAGTCAAACGCCTTGCCAAAAATGAGATTCAATCGATCGACCAGCAGTACCCATCTGTGAAATATCTTCTCAATTGGATGGAGTTTGTAGACGATAACGCTTCTTTGAGCATCTTGAAAGAAATGAAAAGCGCCGGAGTTCAAATTCAAGAGGAATACCTCATTCAATCCTTGAACAGCGCCTCGCCCCTTTTCATCGAAGAGCTCTTTAAAGGCCAGGCTATCCATTGGACTGATGCGACGGCATCGCAATGCTTGGCCAGGGTGCAATACCGGGAAGAACCGTTGATCTGGGAAACGCTTAAAAAATGCGGCTGGCCTTACCACAATGCCTTGACCGTTGCCATCGAAGAGCGAAACCTGCCCTTTGTGAAATGGCTGATCGAACAGAACATCCCAATTCAAGAATCTGACCGGGAAGCCGCTCTTGCATGCGGCGATCTTGAAATCCTAGAATGCCTCGTACCTCTCCAAAAGATTTCCCAGGAAGATAAATATTATCTCTTTTCAAAACTCGATAAAATCCAAGAAATAGACAAGAATAAACTCTCCATCATTTCCATCCTCGCCCGTTACTCCAAGAAATTAGATCTGACCAGCATGTCAATGGGATATGTCATTGATACAAACAAATACGTCGAATCTCAAATGGAATACGGCGCTCACTTGCGAAAAGCCGTTGTCCGCATGCTCGAAGAGCTAAGATCTGGAGAAACCGATCTTTTGACCATCATTTACGGCTTTGCAAAGGCGCGTTACGAGATGGCCTACATTCGCAAGGATAGAGACCTGGAAAATTTTTTGCAGTTTCGGACGCTTTTGCCCGAGACCCAGTACTTCACTCCTTTTGGCTCGCTCTACGACCGCAATTACAGCCGCTACACGCACTTCATTCCCTTAATGAGACAAGTCGCCGCTATGCCCGAAACAAAAGAGTTGAAAAAGGAAGACGATGGGTATCGACTCTATTATAGCGATGGGCCGATCAAATACCCCCTCACTAAAGTCAGCTTTGATCAGCATCTTTGGATCCATACCACCAAGTGCGTCCTTGTCGAGCTCTGGCCCAAACTGCAATCCTTGCACGAAGAGCTTCTTGCCATGAAAGTGGACCCAAACTCACTGAAAGAGTTTCAGGATAAACTCGCCAAGGCCTTTTGGCTCGGGTGCAATTTGGTGATCACCATGCGCGGCAATGCGCAGTACTTTTTAATGTGGCTATCGGCGATCGTCGAATACCATGGATTTGATCCTCTAGTGACCAAAAGAGAATTCCATCAGCCCGATTGCTGCGCGCTCGTCTTGCCGCTTTCGGAATTCGTGGCAAGGTTCCCTACTTTTTTTGAAAATCCACTTAGAAATTAGTTTTCCAGCAGGAGCGCCTTCCTAGCGGCATGACTTCGAACCGTTCGACCTGTTGGTACACTTGCCGATCGGTCATCCCGCATGGGGCTTTTCTGTCTTTTCGGGATGTGATCTGGTAAAGAGGCAGGTACACATAAACCGTCGCTTGATACACCGCATGAAAGACCGCATCGTAGCTCACACTCAAATCGACGGCGAAGTAATCCTTGTATTGGGGGCGGATGCGGAATTCCCCGCCGCGGGTGCGATTAGAGCAGGCTCGGGCAAGGTAATAGGGTCCTGCAGCAGCATAAAGCAGGAATGGATGAGAATTGACGATGAGATAGCCTACTTCGGCATTGTAGCCATAGGAGGTAAACTCACAATCCTTATGGATCATGTAATATCCCCCACTATAATGGTCGAAGACGCATCTGGAAGTGATCTGCTTGGAACCGAACGGGATGTACCCATTGGCGCGAAAGTCCCAGCGGCTGCTCAATACCTCAATGCCGACTCCGAACTGGTTGTAGCTGCCTTTCACCCCTTGCCGCCAATCGTAATAAAAATTGAATCCCAAAAGCTCGCAAAACGTATCTTGAGCGGGAATGTACCTAGCCCCGACGCCGATATTGGCAGCGTATTTGTTATTGTCGAATCGATGCCCTCTCAAGTCCACGAGCGGCATGAACTGCCCTAATTCATATTCTGTCGCAAAGAGGAATGCAAGAGTCCAATAATTGCTTCCAAAACTGCAATGATGGCCCGTCCCTTCGTCATGATACAAAGAGACGCGCTTGGGCATGAAAAAAGAACTGGCGGAACTGCTGACGCGAGGAGGAAGCGGAGGAGGCAGACGCTCTTGGACCTCGGGCATAGGATCCGGTTCTGAAAAGACGATTTCTTCTTCCTCTTCCTCCACCTCCTCTTCTTCCTCTTCGAAATCATCCTGCATTGGGACAGGTTCAGGAAAATACTCCCAAATCTCTTCGTAGCTGCCTGCATAATCGGCAAAAGAAAAGGCGAGGCATGACATCAGGAGGAGCAATATCATTCATCCCCTCCTAAAAGTTATATTTCCAACAAGAGCTTTTGCCAAGCGCCGTCACTTCGTGGCGCTCGATGGGCTGATAAACCTGCCTGTCGGTGATCCCGCAAGGCGCATTTCTGTCCCGTCTTGAAGAGAGCTGGTACAAAGGCAAATACACGATAGCAGTGGCTTGAAAAATACCATGAAAGACCGCGTCATAGCTCACGCTCAAATCCACGGCAAAATAATCCTTGTACTGCGGGCGGATTCTGAACGTGCCGCCCCGGGTGCGATTGGAGCTTCTTCTTGAAAGATAATATGGCCCTGCAGCGGCATAAAGAAAAAACACAGGATTGTCGACGAGGAGATAGCCCACTTCCGCATTGAATCCGAATGAAGTGTATTCGCAATCGCGATGGATGAGATAGTAACCGCCTGTATAGTGGCCGCAATGGCGAGAGGTGGTGACCTGTCTTATTCCAAAAGGGATGTAGCCGTTGGCGCGAAAATCCCACCTGCTGCTCAACACCTCAACCCCGAGTCCTAATTGATTGAAGCTGCCTTTATGTCCTTGACGCCAATCGTAAAAAACATTGAAACCCAGCAATTCGCAAAAGGTGTTGTCGAAAGGGACATATCTAAAGCCGGTGCCGACGCTGAACGCATAATGGTCGTTATCGAAGCGATGCCCTCTCACATCGACGAGCGGCATAAAATGTCCGAGCTGATATTCGGAGGCAAAGAAAGCTGCGACAGTCGAATAATTGGTGCCGTAGCTGAATTCATGGCTTGACCCCTCGACATGGTAAAGCGAGATCCGCTTGGGGAGCAAAAAGGCGGTGTGCACATGGGGAATTGGAGGCCCTTCTTTTTGAATCGGAGGAGGAGTAGGATCGGGCTTTTTAGGTTTGAAGCCTGCTTTCAATGCCCTCGGAATCTCTCCATGATCGACGAAAAAGATCAAGAGTGCAAATGCAAGCAAGATCAAGCCCAGGATCGGCAGCAGGTATTTTTGTTTGCTCGGTCGCATGTTTCTTATTTAAAATAT
>JASHWX010000017.1 GCA_030043815.1 Candidatus Rhabdochlamydia sp. | reverse complement strand
CGAATAATAATTGCGCCTGCGGCGCATCGGGGCGATCGCTTAGCGTCTTAAGCGCCTTTGCGTTTTGTTTCTTTGCTTCAATCCTGACCATCCTAATATCCTGCTAAAATTTAACAAAAGCCTAATCGATATGAACATTTGCCCAATTTCTGAAAATGCACAGCGCTTTCCCCACCACGTTGCATTGAACGCAATCGACAAACAATGGACCTATCAAGAACTCGACGCCTCGCTCCATGCCATCTGCTGCCAGCTCAAAGATGTCAAAGCAGGTGAGCGCATTGCATTCATCGCCCATCCTACTCCCGGCACAATCATGCTCTTCTTTGCGCTCTTTCGCCTAGGCGCTATTGCCTGCCCTTTAAGCTTCCGCATCCCTCAAGAACAAATCCCTCGCCATCTTGAAGAACTGAGCGCACGCCACATCGACCCTTCGACCCTCTCCCTTGAACCCAAAAGCTCTGGGCCATCTTCCATTCATCTCGATCAACTCGCAACCTTTCTCTTTACGTCGGGGTCCAGCGCCAAACCAAAAATCGCCTGCCACTCGTTTGGCAACCACTATTACAACGCCCTTGGCGTCATTGAACCCCTGCAACTCGATCCTACATCCCGCTGGCATCTCTCACTGCCTCTTTTCCATGTCGGCGGCATTGCGATTCTCTTCCGCTGTTTCATTCAAGGCGCCTGTGTTTCCCTCACTCCTGAGAATTGCACCCACTTTTCCCTAGTCCCAACCCAACTCTACCGCTTGCTCAATCAGCCCTTTCCTCATGCGAAATGCCTCCTCATCGGCGGCGCGCCAATCCCTGCCTCACTTTTGAAACAGGCGCAAGCACTCCCCCTCTTCACGACATACGGCATGACGGAAACCTCATCGATCATGGTTCTACAAAAAGAGAATGGGCCTCAGTTCAATCTCCCCTACCGAGAGCTTAAAATCATCGACAATGAAATCCACGTCCGCGGGAAAACGCTTTTCTATGGATATTTGAATCAACCCATCGACCCAAACGCATGGTTCCCCACCAAAGACCTCGGTAGAATCAACGCTGCAGGCAAACTGGAAATCATAGGCAGAAAAGACCGGCAATTCATCTCCGGCGGCGAGAACATCCAACCCGAAGAAATCGAAGCGGCCCTCCTCGCTATCCCAGGCATCCGGCAAGCTACAGTCCTCCCGATTCCCGATGAAGAATTCGGAGCAAGGCCCATCGCTTTCATCGACGATGAATCAGGCACGCACACTCTTCAAACTCTATGCAAAGAGCTGCAAGCCCATCTACCCTCATTCAAACATCCAATCAAGGTACTTCCCTACCCTAACAAAAATGAATTGAAGCCTAAACTCTCTGAGTTAATAACTTGATTAAAAAATCTGGAATAGGCACTGAGACACCTTTTTCCCGATCGATCACCACATGGACGATTTCCACACGGCCCACAGAAATGCTTCGATTCGGATCGAAGAATGCATATTGCAATGCGATCGACGATGTGCCGATCTTGCCCACCTGAACGGTAATCTCTAATGGATCCCCTACCCTAAGCGGCGCAATGAAATCCGCCTCGGCATGGACGATCGGCATCAGATAGGAAGTGTCGAGCAGCTCGCGCAGCGAGAATCCTTGGCAAAAGAGAAATTCTTCAAAAGCCTCTAAGGCCATTTTAAACTGTTCAGAGAAATAAAGGACGCCTGTGGCATCGGTATCTTTGAGACGGACCTTCGTATGATATGTGAACATGACTTGCATGATACACAATCAGTCAATCATATTCCATCTCTGGAGTGAATGGCATGATTTTTGCGAGATCGGGCTTGATGAACCCTTCAGGAATATCGCTGTCTTGGATGGCAGGCCATGTCACGCTTCTGCTGAAAAACAGCAGCTTGCCTTGAACGATGAGATCCCCTTTTTCATCATTCCAAACTTCGGCTTTATAAATCCCTCCATGCTCGGGATCGACGACTTTTCCTTTAAAATGGGAACCTTTTGGCCTTAAGTCCCACAAAATGTCCATGGCGCAATAGCAAGGGTTCCCATCAACCCCTGGGGCCCGTTTTTTGGGATTATAGATGGAATCCAAGATTTGTTCTTGCGCATTATAAATTCCAACAATCCGCGCATAGTAGTCATCTTCGAATCTGTATACGGCGACCAGGCACTCTTTTTTTCCTGTCTTATCGTCGAGAATTTTGTAAAATCCTTGAATATCTTTCGCAATTAATGAGGAACAAAAAGCAAGAACAAGAATTGAACTGATCAGCGCCTTTTTCATAGAACACCCTTGTTTATTTATTTCATTTCAGTATTAATGAAACTTGTCAATATTTTTTTTGGAGGAGTGCCATGCGCGTAGTACAGTTTAGAGAAAAGAACGGACCATTAGAATTGGTCGAACGCGATATTCCAAAGCCCGGAATGGGAACGGTCAGAATTAAAGTCGAAGCATGCGGCATCTGCCACAGCGATGTTTTTGTCAAAGAAGGCGCTTTTCCAGAAATGACCTATCCACGCGTACCCGGTCACGAAGTTGCCGGCGTCATCGATGCCGTAGGAGACCGCGTCGAAGGCTGGACAGTCGGCCAGCGCGTCGGAGTGGGCTGGTATGGCGGACATTGCGGACACTGCGATTCATGCCGCCGCGGAGATTTCATCACATGCAGCTTTCCGAAAATTCCCGGCATTACCTTTGATGGAGGTTATGCAGAATACATGATCGCCCCTGCCCAAGCATTAGCAATGATCCCCAACGAACTTTCAGCCGTTGAAGCTGCACCGTTAATGTGCGCCGGAATTACGACATTCAACGCTCTCAGAAATAGCGGTGCGCGCGCAAGCGATCTTGTCTGCATTCTTGGCTTAGGCGGCTTAGGGCACCTCGCCACGCAATTTGCCGCGAAAATGGGATACAACCCTGTCGTGATCGCTCGCGGAAAAGATAAAGAACCCCTCGCCAAAAAACTTGGCGCCCGCCATTACATCGATAGCACATCGCAAGATTGCGCTGCAGAACTTCAAAAATTAGGCGGCGCCAAAGTGATCCTCTCAACCGTCACAAACGGCAAAGCGATGACCCCGCTGATCGGCGGACTCGCCGTCAACGGCAAACTGCTCGTCGTCGGCATTGGCAAGGAACCCCTCGAGGTTTCTTCTCTAGCAATTATAAGCAAACGCAACACCATCGAAGGCTGGCCCTGCGGCACAGCAGCCGATTCCCAAGACACATTGGAATTTTGCTCCATGACCGGCGTCCGATCGATGAACCATATCTATCCCCTAGAAAAGGCAAGCGAAGGCTTCGATCTGATGATGAGCGGCAAAGCCAAGTTCCGCGTCGTCCTCAAAATGCACTGAAATACAAGAAGTTGCATTAAAATAATCTTTATATTTTTATTATATCATTAATAATATTATAATAATTATAATTAATTTTGAGGAAATATTGTCATCTGTAAATAATAATTATCAAATTCAAGCTTATGACCAAAACGCCGCATGTCCCATCGCGGCACTCCCCCAAGAGCTTCTCTTGGACATCATTTGCAGCGCTTCTCAAGGAGATGGAATGAAAGCCGTTCTACTCACTGCGATTCGCCTGTCCCGCGTTTGTAAAACATTTTACCAATTATCAAACGATAAAACATGCATTCAGCGTCGCCTGATTGCATTATCTATCGATGTCAATAAATTGCCTGATTTTTGCGAGGTTTGGAGAAAGCATCTAGTCAAACTCAATCATGAATATCAACTCTTTCGCTCATATAGGGTAATTACAGAGAGATTTACGAGAACAATCGTGCACCCCCATGATACGGATGCAATGGTAATAGAATTCTATAATTCACTTCCAAAAGTCCTGAAAGATCAATTCTGCAAATTGATATGGAAATTTAACGGAATGCCTGAGATCGATAGGATATTTTTTCAGGAAGGCATTGATTCGCGCGACCTGGGTTCGCGCATTTTCCTTCTCCATCCAAAAGTTGCAACTTCCTGTATCGCATCAACTACTCTCAATCAAAGATATTTGATCGATAATTTCAAGGTTTTACTAAATCAATTACCCTCATTACCCTCATGCGCCAAGCCCGCTTTTCCATTTAAGATCCTCGATATATAAATTTCTATTAAACAAAAATTTATCAAGATCCTGAAGCTTAACAGTCAAAAAATTTAGTTGCTACTTAAACATTCATTGAATTCCGTCTCAAAAAAGGTTGGCGGATTGTCCGAAAAAACACCGTTTTTTATAATCCGTCTCTTTCACAAACGAGCAAGTCCATGCAAAAACCCCTGCAAGCCTCTTTGAGCAACGATACCGCAGCCATCTCGCCTAGCGTCTATTTGTCGCACTCCGACCTCGCGCGTTCTTTGAATTCGCAAGGGGAAATGTCTCTTTTGAAAGGGGATCTCTTTCGCGCGCTTGATTACTTTGATTCAGCCATCAAGCTCGATAGCGCCAATCCCAAGCTCTATCACGGCCAAGGCTTGATTTTATTCGAGTTTGGGGGCGAGGAAGAAGGACAAGACAAGGTGCTGCTTCTCGCGAGCAAAAAATTCAAAGCGGCGGCAGCGCTTGCCCCAGAATTCTTCGACGCATGGCAAGCTTGGGGCAGCCTGCTTTGCACGCTGGGATTGAATTCAGGCGAACACCACTACTTCCAGGACGCCAAAGAAAAATTGTGCAGGGCGATTACCCTCTCTGAAGATCAAGACACGAGCACCTTGGCCGAACTTTATTGGGACCTTGGCATCGTCTATGCCCATCTCGCCGAGCACTCGCAAGAAGCTCTCGATTGGCATCAAGCGATCGAAGCGTTTCAAAAGGCGCATTCGC
>JASHWX010000138.1 GCA_030043815.1 Candidatus Rhabdochlamydia sp. | reverse complement strand
TCATCTTCAATTTTTCTCCGATGGGATACTATCAGTACAATTTACCTCTCGATCCGGAATCGAGCGGAATCATGGAAGCCCGAGAAATTTTCAACACGGACGGTGTCCAATATGGAGGCACTGGACAATTCAGAAATGCCTATGCCTATATTGCCAGGAGAGAAGAGGGTGCAGCAACGCATCTCCGAGTTGCCATGCCCCCGCTTTCCGTTCTCATCTTCGAAGAAAGATTTTAACTCGACTTTGCACATTTTTTCGGCATCTCCTAGGAGATGCCGAAAAAATGTGCAAAGTCGAGTTTAAGGATCATTCATTCATTCTTTCTTTCACCAAATCGCATTTTGTCATTTTGGTGAAAACTTAAGACTCCGTCTTGGGGCCGGCGAGCTCGAGAGGCTGGGCTGGAATGGTCTCCACTTCTGCGAAGGTGAGCTTATCGCCTTCCGAGGAGATGAGCCAGTTGCCGCCTTTTCCTGGGTTGAGCAGGAGTTTTTCGGCGAGCGGGTCCTCTAAATATTGCTCCAGGAAGCGGCGTAAGGGGCGGGCTCCCATCGCTGGGTCGAATCCTTTTCCGACGAGGAATTCTTTGGCTTTGTTGTCGAGGTTGATCTCGATTTGTTTGCGGCTCAAGCGCGCTTTGATCTTTTTAACCTCGAGGTCGAGGACTTGGAAGAGATGAGCGCGATCGAGAGGTTTGAAGATCACGATGCCGTCTAAGCGGTTGATGAACTCGGGCTTGAATGCCTTTTTGACGGAGGTGTCGATCTTTTCTTGCATGCTTTTGAAGTCGAGCATGCCTTCTTGGACTCCGAAGCCAACTTCTGTCGAGCGGCGGATGAGATCGGCTCCCAAGTTGGAGGTCATGATGATGATCGTATTGCGGAAGTCTATCTTGCGGCCGAAGGAATCGGTGAGGCGGCCTTCTTCTAAGATCTGGAGGAGCAGGTTCATGACGTCGGGGTGCGCTTTCTCGACCTCGTCAAACAGCACGACGCAATAAGGGCGCTGGCGCACTTGCTCTGTCAGCTGTCCGCCTTCTTCGTGGCCAACGTATCCTGGAGGCGATCCGGTCATGCGGCTGATCGCAAATTTCTCCATGTATTCGGACATGTCGACTTGGATGAGGGAATCTTCGCCGCCGAACATATTGATCGCGAGCTGTTTTGCGAGAAGCGTTTTTCCGACGCCTGTCGGTCCTAAGAAAAGGAAGGCTCCAATGGGGCGGTTCGGATCTTTGATGTCGGCGCGGCTGCGGCGTATCGCACGGCAGACGACGCTGACCGCTTCGTCTTGGCCGACGATGGCAGTCTTGAGCGCTTCTTCCATCTTGAGGACTTTTGTCGTCTCGCCTTCGGTGAGCCGTGTGATGGGAACGCCTGTTTGTTTAGCGACGATGCTGGCGACTTCCTCTTCGTCGACGATGACTTTATGCTCTTCTTTATTGCTTTCCCATTCGGAGAGGAGCTGCGCTAAGCGTTCGCGCAATGTCTTTTCTTTGTCGCGCATCTTCGCGGCTTTTTCGTACTCTTGCTTGTTGATCGCTTCTTCTTTTTGCAAGCGCATGTCTTCGATTTCCGCTTCGAATTTTGTGATCTCTTGCGGCTGGTGCATCATGGCGATGCGCGCTTTGGCGCCTGCTTCATCGAGAAGATCGATCGCCTTATCAGGTAAAAAGCGGCCTGTGATGTAGCGATCGGAAAGATAGACGGCTGCTTTGAGAGCGCCGTCTGTGTAAATGCACTTGTGGTGTTCTTCGTATTTGGGTTTGAGGCCCATTAAAATTTGCGTCGTCTCTTCTACAGTTGGAGGAGCGACTAAAATCTTCTGAAATCGGCGCTCTAACGCGGCGTCTTTTTCAATGTGCTTGCGGTATTCATCGAGTGTCGTGGCGCCGATGCATTGGATCTCGCCGCGAGAAAGAGCTGGCTTTAAGATGTTCGAAGCGTCGATCGCGCCTTCCGCTGCTCCGGCTCCAACGATGGTGTGCAGCTCATCGATAAAGAGCAGGATATTGCCATTCTTTTTGATCTCGTCCATGACGGCTTTGATCCGCTCTTCGAACTGTCCGCGGTATTTCGTGCCGGCGATCATGAGCGTCAAATCGAGGGAGATGAGCCGCTTCTTCGCGAGATGGTCGGGGACGTCTCCTTTGACAATGGCTTGGGCAAGGCCCTCGACAATGGCCGTTTTCCCGACGCCTGCTTCCCCGATGAGGACCGGGTTGTTTTTGCGACGGCGGCAGAGGATCAAGATCAGCCGTTCGACCTCTTCCTTGCGTCCGATCACCGGATCGAGCTTGCCTTCGCGGCAAAGTTCGGTAAGGTCGTGGCCATAGGCTTTAAGCGCAGGCATTTTGTCTGCAGAAATCCCGCCGCGCTCCGGCGCTTTGGAAGAGGATGGAGGTTGGGTTGGGCCTCCGGAAACCCCCATGGGCGGCAGTTGGAGGTTGAATGATTCAAGCTCTTTAAGGACCTCTTTGCGGACATCTTTAAGGTTGATGTTGAGATTTTCGAGGACCTGCGCTGCGACGCCGTCTGTTTGGCGGAGCAGGGCCAGGAGCAAATGCTCTGTGCCTACATAGTTATGGTTAAGATTGGCGGCTTCCTCGTTGGCAAATTCAAAAACTTTTTTAACTTTTCCGGTGAGGGCGGGGTCTCCATAGACTTGGATTTCAGGGCCGAATCCTACCAAGCGCTCCACTTCCGCGCGCACGATGTCGTAGTCGAGGTTAAAATTGCGCAGGACATTGACAGCGATCCCTTGGCCGAGCTTCAATAGGCCAAGCAGGACGTGTTCTGTTCCTAAGTAATTGTGGTTCAGTCGCTGAGCTTCTTTCTTAGCGAGTTTGATGACCTGTTTGGCTCTATTGGTAAATTTGTCGAACATATGATTCCCTCAAGAGGACTACCCTCATTATGAATTGTAGAGGGTTTAAGCTTTTTTTGCAATAGAGGGGAGGGAGTGCAAAAATGCTTGAAAAAAAAGCATATTTAGCTTAATTATTGAAAATAAATGAGAAATAAGCCTATAGATCGGACTCGAGAAAATGAACTTGACGCACGGGTGCCCACGGGGGCGATTTTCGAGCATTTTAAAGGAAAGCGCTATAAAATCTTAGGGACGGCAAGGCATAGCGAGACTCTTGAGCTTTGTGTCGTGTATCAAGCGCTTTATGATGAGCCGACGTTCGGCGATCATGCCGTCTGGGTCCGGCCGCTTGAGATGTTCTTGGAGACGGTGACAATCAATGGACAAAAGATACCCCGATTCCGCCCAGTATGATCATCGATACAGGTAAAGACAAGGCCGAAGCCATCATGCGTTTCGATGCCGAGCTGCTGGAAAATGCCGACCGATATGGTCGGCCCGTTTTGCACCTGTACGAGTGGGAAGGGGACAGCGCCACATATGGATATTTTACCGATCCGTCGAAGCTGCTCAATCTCGACAATGCGAAAAAGCTTTCTTTAAATCTTGCCCGGCGGCCGACAGGCGGGGGGATCGTGTTCCATATTTGGGACATGGCTTTCACGGTGCTGGTTCCGGCGCATTGCCCTGAATTTTCGATGAATACACTGGAGAATTACGCCTTCGTCAACCAGGCAGTATTGGGGTGTGTGAAGGAATTTTTAGATAATAAGAGACCGTTGACGATGACGCTGGAGGATTTTTCTTCTAGGGATGGGAATTGCATGCATTTTTGCATGGCCAAGCCGACGAAATACGATGTGATGTGGGAAGGGAGGAAAGTCGCGGGGGCCGCCCAGAGAAAGACCCGAAAAGGGTTTTTGCATCAAGGGACGATCGCGCTGCAGCTTCCCCCAAAAGACTATTTGGACCAGGTTTTATTGCCGGGCACCCAAGTGAGAGATGCCATGATGGCCCACACGTGTCCGCTGCTTGGCAGCGCGAGGGAGCAGGAATTGGCTTTTGCCAAAGGACGCCTCCGCGCGCTTTTAGCTACCCATTTAAGGGTGCATTGAATAATATTGTTTCTTATGCAAACTGCGATTCAACCCACACGTGAAGAAAATTATGCGGAGTGGTTCCAGGCTGTTGTCCGCGCCGCCGATCTCGCCGAGCACTCGCCTGTGCGCGGCTGCATGGTGATCAAACCCTGGGGATATGCGATCTGGGAGAACATGCAGCGCGTCTTGGATGGCAAATTCAAGGCGACAGGGCATGCGAATGCCTATTTTCCTCTCTTCATCCCTTTGAGTTTTCTCGAAAAAGAGGCCGAGCATGTCGAAGGATTTGCCAAAGAGTGCGCCGTCGTCACGCATCATAGGCTTGAAAAAGATAAAGAAGGCAAGCTCAAGCCTGCAGGGGAGCTCGACGAGCCTCTCATCGTGCGTCCGACATCGGAGACGATCATCGGGGCGATGTACGCGAAATGGGTGGAGTCTTATCGCGATCTGCCAATCTTGATTAACCAATGGTGCAATGTGGTGCGCTGGGAAATGCGCACGCGGATGTTCTTGCGCACCGCAGAATTCCTCTGGCAGGAAGGGCATACGGCCCATGCCGCTGAAGCGGAAGCGATGGAAGAGACGATGCGCATGCTCGATGTGTATGTCGATTTTGTAGAAAATACGCTCGCAGTTCCTGTCATCAAAGGGGAAAAGACCGAGGGAGAAAAATTTCCAGGCGCCGTGAAGACCTTTTGCATTGAAACGATGACGCAAGACCGCAAAGCCCTGCAAGGGGGAACGTCTCATTTCCTCGGGCAAAATTTTGCTAAAGCGTCAGAGATCAAATTCCGCGATGTCGACGGGGAGGTGCGCTATGCGTGGACGACCTCATGGGGCACGACCACGCGGCTCATCGGTGCGATAGTCATGACGCATAGCGATGATGACGGGCTGGTCCTGCCTCCGCGCGTCGCTTCATCCCACATTGTCATTGTTCCAGTGATCCACAAAGAAGAAACGAAGTCTGAAGTGCTTTCTTATTGCCATTCTCTTGCCGGACAGCTCCGCCACATCCATTATGATGGCCGCAACTTGAACGTCATCGTCGATGAACGGGAGATGAGGGGAGGGGATAAGATGTGGTCGTGGATCAAAAAAGGGGTCCCCATCCGCATCGAGATCGGTCCGCGCGATATCGCAAGCAATCAGCTGCCTGTGGCAAGACGCGACCTGGGCCATCGAGACATCGCGAAGCAAACCCGAGAAGAGCTTTTGGCGACGATTGTAAATCAGCTCGAAGACATTCAGAAAAATCTTTTCCGGCGCGCCGCGGCTTTCCGAAATTCTCACATGAAAAAGATCGACACCAAGGAAGAATTTTTCGAGTTTTTTACGCCGAAGAATGCCGAAAATCCTGAGATCCATGGAGGATTTGCATTGTGCCATTGGAACGGAGATCCTGCGATCGAAGAAAAAATCAAGCGCGATTTAAGCGTGACCATCCGCTGCATCCCATTGGACGCGCCAGAAGAAGAGGGGCGCTGCCCGTTCACTGGCCAAAAAAGCAGCCGCCGAGTAGTGTATTCAAAAGCATATTAGGGAGAATAATATGTTAAATTTTTTACGCAAGCATCAGCGGATCTTTTTCATTGTCATTACAGTGACGATCGTCATTTCTTTTTCCTTTTTCGGCACATACAGCACTTTTACAAATCGCGATTTGCCGCCTGACAAAGAGATAGTAAAAGGCGTGGCCGGCTCTCCCATTATGCAGCAAGAGCTCGCACAGCTGTGCAGGCTGATCGAATCCTCCCCATTTGACGGCGGACGCTCCCCCAATTTCTTAAACGACGGCGTGATCGAGCGCGATTTTCTCGCAAGCGGCCTTGGCGTCATGCTTGCCAAACGCTACTTTGACGATCTGAAAAGCGACCTCGATGTCCGTGTCAAAAAGATCCATCAATACCGTACCTATGTCCATCCGCATGCACGGCAAATCAATGTCGAGTCGATCTGGGCCCGTTTTTCTCCTCAATTTTGCGAGCATTTTTATGCGCTCAAACTCAAAAGCGAGCAAACGACCTATGAGACCCTGACATTGATGACCCAGGTTTATCTCGACCAGTTGAGGATGCCGCCTGAACAAGTGAAACAGGTGTTGGCGTGGCAGCAAAATCAGCAAGGGATCGAAGCAGACCCGATGCTTGCCCATGCGGATTTCTCCCTTTATGGATTTAAATCATTGGAAGAGTGGTTCGGCAGCCGATTCATCTCTTTGATCGGCCAGTTCATCATCAACTCGTCCCAGCTTGCCGAATCTTTAGGCTATGAAGTGAAGACCGAAGAAGTGCGCGGCGATCTTTTCCAGCACCTTTATCAAGCTTATCGCCAATCCGACAGCCAAGGGAAGCTCAGCGCTGAAGAGGCAGACCAATATTTCCAAATGAAAATGCGCTCGCTTGGACTCGACGAGCCTAGTCTGATAGGAGCCTGGAAAAAAGTCATGCTGTTCCGCCGCTTATTCGACGATGCGAGCGGAAGCGTCTTAGTTGATCGGCTTAGCTATCAGCAATTTGATCAATTCGCTAAAGAAAACGTCCGCGTCCAGCTCTATCAATTGCCAACGGCCCTTCAGCTGACCGATTTCCGCTCCATGCTCAAATTCCAAGTCTACTTGGAAGCGGTCGCTGCCGATGCATCGCGCCTGCGCTCCGATTTGCGCCTTCCGCGGCAATTTGCGTCCTTAGAGCAAATCGAGAAAAAAGCGCCTCAGTTGGTGGAAAGGCAATTTGAATTGGAATGGAGCAGCGTCAGCAGGGAAGAGCTCGCACGCCAGATCAGTGTCAAAGAAACGGGAGAATGGGAGAGCCAAGATGCGCATTGGGATCTCTTGAAAAAGAACTTTTCCGAGGTCGCTCTCATCAAGGCGAATACTCAAGACGAGCGGCTCTTTGCCCTTGATAAACTCGAATCCAAGCTTAAGTTGGCAATCGATCAGTTTGCGCGCAGCAAGATGGTTGAAGAACAACCCGCTAAAATTCAATTAGCCCTTGGAAAGGCCATGCCCAAAACGTCCACCGTCAGCCTTCGGATGAAAGGCGGGAAATTCCCCTTCCCGGGCATTGGCGAGGGAGATGAGCTCATTGCCCTGCTGCACCAAGCGGCATTAAAAGGAGAAAAGCCAATCAGCGCCAATCAGCGCTTAAGCTATTATTCTCCCGATGGAGAGCATTATTACCAGATTGCGATTTTAAGCCGCGATGAGGCCAAAAAAATCCTGACGTTTGAAGAAGCTTTGAAAGATGGCACGCTCGATCAACTGCTGGATCAACGGCTCGAAGATGCGTATGCCGATGTCCGCAAGAAGGAAAGCCGCCTCTTTCAACAGACAAACGGGCAATGGAAGCCATTTAAAGAAGTGAAAGAACAAATCGGCAAATCGCTGTATGCCGACTTGCTCAAGGCCATTGAAGAAAACTATCGCGAAGAATTCGGCGTCCTCCCGGGAAAAGCAGGCGAGATGCCTCTTGTCTTTTACAGCAATGCGCGCCTTCTTCCTCTCATGAAGGAAATTCAGCGGCAATTGCAAAAGAACTCAGAGGACACCGCTGGGATCAAACAGGATTCGACAGATGCATCCTTGGCGACGCAATGGCTCATCGAAAAAACGGAAACGATCATGGAACGGGCGACATCCGTTCCCTTTTCTAAAGACGATTTGTTTGCATTGGGGCCTCAAGAATGGTCGCCAGTAAAAATCGGAGAAAGAGGAGCGCTGGCCTTCTTTTACGTGAAAGAAAAAGGGATCTCTGCGCAAGCTCCAATCGACAGCGTTGAGCAAGGGCATCAAATCCTCGCCTTTGACGCCAAACGCGACATGATGCTCCAGCTCCTGCAAAAAATTGACGAGAAGAAATCGATCAACCTGTCCTACGCGAGGAATGACGAGAGATGAACGGGGAAGCGTTAGAGGACATGCCTGCCCTCGCTCCACTTGAGTTTTTTTCCCTTGAAGGGGAGATTCCTTATTCCAAACCCTCTTTGCTGCCAGATACTTCTGCTTGGCTGGGCGAAGAGCGGTTTGCAGATGTCTCAATGGCGTGGAAAGAAAATGGCTTATATCTTGGTGTTGTAGTTGAAAAACCTTTTGAAGAGGCCTTGTATCCGCGATTTTTTGAAGGGGATGCCTTTGAGCTTTTCTTGGATACACGGGATTTGAAGACGGCGGGTTTTGCCACGCGCTTTTGCCATCAATTTGTGTTCCTGCCTCAAGCCGTCCAAGGGATCCAAGCCCAAGAGATCACCCATTTCCGCGCTGATGAGTCTCATCCCTATTGCGATGCGGACATGCTTCAAGTTAGCGCCGAATTCGAAAAAAACAGCTATGAATTGCAGATCCATATCCCATCCCAGTGCCTCCATGGCTATGACCCCGCCAGCTTCGATCGGATCGGTCTGACTTACCGCATCCACCGTTTCAAAGGAAAAGCCCAGCATTTCAGTTTGAGCTCTCAGCATTTTTCTATAGAACAGCATCCCCGCCTCTGGGCCAGTTTTAAATTGGAGAAATCGTGAAATTCACAGAAACGCATGAATGGATCCAAGTGAACGGTGACATCGGAACTGTCGGTATCACCGAACACGCGCAAAAAGAACTCGGCGAAGTGGTCTATGTCGAACTTCCCGCCGTCGGCAAACAGGCAAAAGCAGGCCAAGAAATTGCCGTCTTAGAATCGACCAAAGCCGCCGCGGACATTTATTCACCCGTCTCCGGCGAAATTGTCGAAGTCAATCAAATGCCTCCCATTAATTCTTCCCCAGAAAAAGAAGGCTGGCTTTTTAAAATCAAGCTCTCCGATCCCGATGATTTGAAAAGCCTCCTCGATCGCAAACAATATTTGGAACTTGTAAAATAGCAGCAGGATGATAGGATGGTTAGGATAAGAAGAAAGAGAAACTTATC
>JASHWX010000137.1 GCA_030043815.1 Candidatus Rhabdochlamydia sp. | reverse complement strand
TGTATGGCCTCTCTTCCGATTTTCAAAAGCAAGAAGGAACATGGATCCAAACCCACCGGTATGACGATTTAAAAATCTTTCGCGAAGCCTATCTGGCGATGGTGCGGGATCATTGGAAAAAGAAAAATGAATTCCTATCCGATCCTACCTTTCGAGAAAGATATTGCAACCTTATCCACCTTTATGCTTTTGGGCCTAAAGAAGAGAACCCTATCACTTGGTGCGAAGCAGAACTTCCTTATCTCCTCCCCCTGCTGCCCAAAATCGATAGCATCTTCCATGCCCCTCTTGAATTACTGACTATAGAAGATGCCCCTTGATCCATTTCTTTAGGATCTATCCGCAAAAAACAAGGAGTTCTCAATGACAGTACACCCGACTCATCCCGAAATAAAAGAGATAAAAACTGCATCCAGCCAGATGGCTATGCTTTTGAGAGAAATGGGAGAACATCAGCCTGCTCTCGCATCAATGCACGAAGAAGTAAAAGAAGAGGGCAAAACTCTTGAGCAAATCGGTATAGAGAGAATCGAAGCTATCATGAAGCGCTTAAGCCAATTTGCCGATACTGAATCCGGATTGAGCAAGTTAAAGACAGAAACAAAAATTACTTTAATGGATCTTGAAACATGTACGGTCTTGAAGTATCAATTTAAATATATCGACCCCTATATGACGAACTGTATTTGGTTTGGAAATCAAATCTTCGAACGTATTCTCAAACGCGTGGAAGATCTATTCCAGCTCGGTTTAAAACGTCTCGATGATTATCGGAAGTCCCGAGAATTTAAAAATATCGTTGCTCTCAACAGCGCTGCCTTGCGTCTTAATCAAGGGATCTCTTATATCGGTTCTGATCGGTTGAGTTTTCTCCAAGAGCCCTTAGCCGCAAGAGCGAAGGAATTAAAACAAAAATACGATCACTTTATCCTTCTTGTACCACTAAAACCTACAAATGCCTTTTTAAACGCGATCGATGCAAGCTTAAATCATGACTTTTCTTCTTTTTCACTCACGAATGAGTGGGATAATTTATCCCATGAAATGAAAAAAGCCATCGATCAAAAAATTAACGATCATTTCGATATTATAGACCCTCTTGAAGAGTCCGATTTGCGAAAACTCCGCTTCTCTGATTTAACTGTGTTGCGCGAGGCCTGTTTGGAGGTGATGAAAGATGCCTTGTTCAAGGAACACAAAAACCTCTCTAAGTTAGCCTTTTGCAAACTCTTGCATCAATGCGCTTTCGGAGACGAAAAGACCGATCCTATCGATTGGGTGCACCGAGAACTTCCCTATCTTGTTCCTCTGCTTTCAGAGGTCGATTGGCTCTACGAAAGCCAAAAGTAGTCAGAAAATTTTTAACCTGATATGGACTTGAGCAACGGGAGAGATCCGATGAGCATCACGCGTCCATCTCAAAGGTTGTCTAAGGCCGATCTTCAAAAAGCGATCCAAAACGAGAGCCGAAAGTTCGAGGAGTTTTATCTTTGGATCGAGCAGCACATGCCCGCGAGCTTTTTCGAAGAAGTAGACCAAGAAAGCATCTTATCGATCGTCCACAGCTTGATGAGATTCAATTTAAGCGATTATTTCTCCCACATCCACCACAAGCAGATGGCATTTACGCTTTGTTTGGACAGCCCCGATGCCGATTTGCGGATCCTCAAGCACTTCAAAAGTTACGGGATCAAGCACTACCGCTCGTTTGTGTCCAATGCGCCGCCGCCATTTGCCCGCGTCAAAACCCCTCTTCGCATCGCGCGCCTTGTCTTCAGCGAGATCGGTGTGCATGATCCTCAAGACCTCCTCGTCCCCCAAAAAGAAAAAGAGATCTTTGACGAGCTTAAAGAACGCAACCCTGAAGTCACGGAAGAGCACGTCCATCACCTGATCTCAAGCTTAAGTCCTTTGTTTGTGCGGTCGATGACCAAAGACCGCTTCGTCATGGCGCTCGACATGTTCTTCCGCGCCAAATCACACGACGAATGCCAATATGAATTGCGCAAGAATGAAGATTGGCAAAAAAAAGAAACGCCGTCGCTTCAAATCGTCTTTGCTTGGCGCAACGTCCCGAAGTACAACTTCCTCTACCGCCTGGCCAAAGTGATCCATCGACACGGCCTTGCGCTCAAACGCGTCAATGCTACCTACATCGATCCCTACAGCCGGCAAAACATCTTGATCATGTCGCTTGGGCTGCATGGGAGCAAAGGCGGCGCGGCGTGGGATGAGGCAGACTTGCCCGACTTTTTAAAAGAGCTCGTCACCCTTAAGTATTTTGAAGGGCTCGAGCCGATCGAAGGGATTTTTGTCGACTCGGGGCTTCTCACTGGCAATCAAGGCAATCTCGTGAAAACGATGGTCTATTTCATTCACCAGGCCCTCGTGCACGCCGATGTGAACATGTATTCGCTCAGCCACATCGAAGAAGGGATCATCCGCCATCCCGAACTCATTGTCAAGCTGTTCCAAGCGTTCGATGCCAAATTCAATCCCAAAGCCACCGACCTGCAAAAGTACATGAAGATCCGCGAAGAGTACCTTGGCTTAGTCGATCACCTCGACACAGGCAACATCTTCAATGACATGCGCCGCAAGAACATCTTGCGCCAGGCGATGAACATGGTGGATTACATCCTCAAGACCAATTATTACCGCGACAACATGACGGCGTTTTCTTTCCGCCTCGATCCTCAATATCTCGAATACCTTCCCTTTGAGCGCAAAGATAAATTCCCAGAACTTCCCTTTGCCATCTTTTTCATGAAGGGGCTTTATTTCATGGGATTCCATATCCGCTTCCGCGATCTTTCGCGCGGAGGCCTCCGCACCGTCTTCCCCGATAAGATGGAGCAGATGATCGCCGAGCGCAACAATGTCTTTTCCGAGTGCTATAACCTTGCCTATACGCAAAATAAAAAGAACAAGGACATCCCGGAAGGAGGAGCAAAAGGCGTCATTTTCCTCGAGCCTTATGAAAAACTCTACTCTGAAGAAGGGATCTATCGGCGCGAGCTCGAATCGCTCGATGTGAACCCCGATGAAATCAAAGAACGCTTAAGCGCCTTCCACAAAGAGCAAAAGCTCGAATATCTCCATCAAACGCAGCGCGCCTACATCGAGAGCTTTTTGACCATCATCAATTGCGCACCTGACGGAACGCTGCGCCCCAAACACATCGTCGATTATTGGAGAAAGCCCGAGTACATTTATCTTGGGCCCGATGAGAACATGCACAACGTGATGATCGAATGGATCGCAGCCTACAGCAAAGCTTATGGCTACAAACCGGGCGGCGCGTTCATTTCAAGCAAACCGGGCGCCGGCATCAACCACAAAGAATACGGCGTCACCTCGCTCGGCGTGAATGTGTTCATGGAAGAGGTCCTTAAATTTTTAGAGATTGATCCAACAACCCAGATCTTCACTGTCAAAATGACAGGGGGCCCAGATGGTGATGTCGCAGGCAACGAGATGTATAATCTCTTCCGCTTTTATCCCAAGACAGCCAAACTTCTTGCCACCATCGACATCTCAGGAACAATTTTCGATCCTGAAGGGCTCGATCTCGAGATCATCGCCCAACTCTTCAAA
Source organism: Candidatus Rhabdochlamydia sp. (assembly GCA_030043815.1). Taxonomy (GTDB): domain Bacteria; phylum Chlamydiota; class Chlamydiia; order Chlamydiales; family Rhabdochlamydiaceae; genus CAJCIW01. Next base: position 394 of record JASHWX010000137.1, on the reverse strand, counting down.
GAATCCAAACCTTTGCGTTTCTACCCTCCTGAGAAACTCCACGAAGGCGGCTTTCTGCTCGACACACGCACCAAACGGGAACAGACCGCATACGCTCAGCAAACCCTTTGCTGGCGCAAAGCAGGCGGCCAGCTCGTCGAAGATTGGCTTTCAGGCAACGACATGAACCACCTGCTCCGCCACAACGTCCATCAGATCATGGCCGATGTGTTCATCCCAGGCGGCGGCCGTCCGCGCACGCTCAATGAAAACAATGTGAAAGACTTCCTCGATGAGACAGGCAGGCCGACTGCCCTTGCCATCGTGGAAGGGGCCAACCTCTACTTGACCCCATGGGCGCGCCGCTCGCTCGAAAAACTCGGCGTCATCGTCATTAAGGACAGCTCCGCAAATA
>JASHWX010000136.1 GCA_030043815.1 Candidatus Rhabdochlamydia sp. | reverse complement strand
ACTTAGTCGGCCCTGAAGTATTGCTTTGCCGAAGATTTTCGATGATTTTTCGGCGATTTTCAATTTTTGCGAACGAATCTAACTTGAAGAAAGTTAAGGAGTTCGCAAAAGTTGAAAATCGCCAAAAAGGACGAAAAGATTTGGCGAATGAATACTTCAGGGCCGACTACTTAAGAAAATCGATCTAAGAAAATCGTCTTCTTGGCAGGGAGAAACACTCGCCCTTCTTTATCGACGGAAAGCTTCTCTAGCGTCCGCCCCATCTTCATTCGGCAAGAAACAATCCCTTTAGGCAATTTTAATGCCATTTCCCCAGTCGCTTCAATGCGGACTTTCCTAAGGGCCTTTTTTGTCCATTCCATGTCAAGAAAATCGCCGCGCGAGCTTTTCAGGCCGATCATCCGCCCGCAATGAAACTCGGGCGGGAGGCAAGGAAGCAAGCCCACCGCGCCTTGATCTTCAGATATGAATAGCGAACGGATAAGCTTTCCCCCCTCCGTTAAAATCGGCAGAGGAAAGCCCTTGATTTCTCCTTGAGGAAGAATGCCCTGATACTCAAGATCGATCAAGCGAGGCACTAAAACCCCTTCAAACGACGCCAGGAACAAAGATTCGAAAGCCTCCAGCACTTTCACTTTTTCCCGCTTGGCAATGACCGATCGGCATTCCTCGAGAAGCGGATGGGACAGCTGTCCGCCTGGCATGCAGTGGCTTAAGGCAAACCAATGCGGGAAGATCTCTTTGAGGTCCAAGCGCCGCTTGATCTCTTCCCAATCTTGCGCTTTGTGCTCGCCAAGCGAAAGCCTCTCCCTGTGTTCGCATCGGCATTCCGTCATCGCGAGGGGAAAACTGAGCCTCCCAGGATGAGGTTTATCCATTTCCAGAACAACCCCCTCTTTTTCCGCCTTGAGGAAATAACGCATGTATCCACTCTGCGTGAACCCAAAGACGCACAAATGCCCTTTTTCTAAATCGAGCTGGGCCGTGAATTGCTTTATAGGGCCGCGAAAATCAAAATCGTGATGGAACGAGGCATTTTTTCCTTCGAGATCGCTAAAGAAAAGTCGTGTTGGAAATACTTGCACCGCAATCGAGCTCATCGGCAACACAAATCGGATTCCCGCTTGGTGGGAAAAGGGACGCAAACGCTCTGCAATCTTAATCATATTACTCTTCCTACCAATGCATCGGCCTCATTATTGATGAACTCCACTTCTCTTAAGTCATTGGGCTGCATCCCCTCAACATTCACACGTAAAAAATTGTCCGTGTGCCCTCCTTCATTTTCAAACAACACCCATCGCTTTTTTCCCACATAAGTCTGCCTCAACTCAAAGGCGTGGCGCTCTGAGAGCCGCAACACCTTCGCCTTGCGCTCTTGGATCACATCATGGGCAATCTGATTCGGATACAGAGCAGCGCGCGTCCGTTTGCGCGGACTGTAAGGGAACATATGCACCTTTGCAAAGCGGACCTTGTCCATCATCTCGAGCGTATCTTCGAAGTCGCGCTCGCTTTCTCCAGGAAAACCCACGATGACATCGGTCGTAAATGTAAAATCAGGACACGCTTTTTTTAGCCTCTCGATCGTCTCGATGAATATCTCCCGCGTGTATTTGCGGTTCATCCTCTTTAAAATCACATTCGATCCCGACTGCAGCACAATGTGCATGGAAGGACACGTATTTTTCCCATTCAAGATGGCATCGGCAAGATCCTCATCCACCTCATCCGGATCGATCGAGGAGACGCGAAGCCGCTTTAGCCCATCCACTGCGTCCACTGCCCTCACAAGGTCGGCAAGCCGCCCTCCCCCGTCAAAATCCCCGATGTTGATCCCAGTCAGAACTACTTCCTTATAGCCATTGGCAATGAGAGTACGAACCTCGACCAGAATCTCTTCGAGCACCCGAGAGCGCGAACGCCCCCTGACATAAGGAATGATGCAATAAGTGCAAAAGGAACTGCATCCGTCTTGCACTTTTACAAAGGCACGCGTATGCGCTTCGAACTGACGGATCGAAAATTCGGGGATTTCCTCTTCTGGAAACACCAAGTTCAATAAATGTTCTTTATCTTTATTCAACACGACGAGATCAACGCCGGGAACCTCCTCTTGAACGCGCTCAGCCAAGCATCCCGTGACAACAATTTTAGCCCCTGGATTTTCTTTGGCTAACTGGCGGATCTGATGGCGGCTTGAACGATCTGCCGACTCAGTGACAGTGCAGGTATTGACGATGCAAAGCTCTGCCTCTCCTTCTGTCTGCTCGTAGCCCATGGCCCGCAATTGGTCCGAATAGGCCTGCGACTCATATTGGTTGGTCCTGCATCCCAGCGTCACGACCTTAAATTTTTTCTTCATAGGGAGAAATGATACACGAAAAAAACGATAATTGCTAGCGCCGACGACGCTTGCGCTCTAAATGCTTGATTTCTTTCAAGATCTTGTGCTGCTCCTTGATCAGTTTATGGGCAGGGTAAAAGAGGAGCAAGACGAAGAAAAGGATCGCTATAGGAAAAGCGATGGCAAAGACTTTAAGTGTTAAATTTGTGTTGCCCACACCATCGGTATTCGATTGAATGGCCGATGTGGAAGCCTGCATGACATCGATATTTTTTTGGACCAGCTGATTGCTCTCTTGCATGGTGTTGTTCATGTCCTTGACCCCGCAGCCAAAGACAAAAAACAAAGAAATAAATGTAAATAATACCCTCAACGCCATGTCCTATGTATTGATTGTTTTTCAAATGCTTGTCAAGCAGATTTTTTAATTCACACAAAGTACCAAATTTGGTAAAACTAAATCCTGTGAGGATTGAATGGCAGATGAAATCCCCAAGATCATTTCGGTCGATTTCTATAAACAAGGAAGCGGTCGAGAACCTGTCCGAGAATGGTTAAAATCTTTAAAAAAAGAAGAGCGGCGTGTTATTGGAGAAGACATCAAAATGGTACAATCGGGATGGCCTTTAGGGATGCCTTTAGTTGGTAATTTAGGAAAAGGATTATGGGAGGTGCGAAGTAAGCTTTTAAATACCATTGCAAGGGTCCTTTTCATCATGCATGGAGGAAAAATGGTGCTTGTTCACGGATTTATTAAAAAAACAGAAAAAACACCTCTGCAAGATATAGAACTCGCTTTATCGAGAGCAAAAGAAGTTAAGAGAGGTTGACTTGATTTATGAAAAAAAATAAACATATTGGCTCAAATTTTGATGATTTTCTCAAAGAAGAGGGAATGCTTGAAGAAATTGAAGAAGTTGTAGCGAAGAGAATTTTTGTTTTTCAAATGGAAAAAGAGATGAAAAAACAAGGAATTGATAAAGCAAAACTAGCTGAAAGAATGGAAACAAGCAGATCAGCTGTTGAGCGTATATTAGATCCTGAATCTCCCTCTACTCTTCGCACCTTTGCAAAAGCTGCTCGAGCACTTGGTAGACATTTGAGAATTGGGTTGGTTTAAATATTGGATGCAGCCGCTCAGACGTGTATTCTCTAATTCCATGCAGAATGGACAACCCAGAGAATCCTCTTTTTTAAAATCGCACGCCTTCCTAAAATGAGGTCATATGTCCATTGTCGCTCATTGCGTCTCGCTCTTTTTCATCCTCAATGCTCTGGGAAACATCCCGGTATTCATCGGCTTTTTGACAAAATTCGATGTCAAAAAGCAGCGCTATATCATTTTTCGCGAAATGATCATTGCACTCGTCATTTTACTGTTGTTTGGTTTCTTTGGCGATGATGTCCTCCAGATGATCGGCATTTCTCAACCTGTCCTGGGTGTCGCTGGAGGAATATTGCTTTTGATCATCGCTTTAGGAATGATTTTTCCACGCGCGCCTGATCATCGCGATGTCACCCGATCAGAGCCTTTTATTGTCCCGCTTGCGATGCCCCTTGTCGCTGGGCCTGGCGCCATCACGACAGTGATGGTTTACGCCGACCAACTGCAAAATCATTGGTTGCTGATAGGGATCATCTTGGCTGCTTGGATTCCGTCGTTCATTATTTTG
>JASHWX010000016.1 GCA_030043815.1 Candidatus Rhabdochlamydia sp. | reverse complement strand
TAGTCGGCCCTGAAGTATTCATTCGCCAAATCTTTTCGTCCTTTTTGGCGATTTTCAACTTTTGCGAACTCCTTAACTTTCTTCAAGTTAGATTCGTTCGCAAAAATTGAAAATCGCCGAAAAATCATCGAAAATCTTCGGCAAAGCAATACTTCAGGGCCGACTAAATAAGCGCCGAGTTCAGCGCTCCGTTCGATGATTTTGGTCATCCCCATTTGGATTGAGGGGTGTTTTTGCTGCCAATTAATAGGATTGTCAACGGTTAATGTGAATGCCCAACTTCGTCAGCAGGTAACGTCCGACTAGAATGGGATGCTGCGCCAGCAGCTTGAGAAGGACCCAGTAGTTCACGCCTTCGATCTTTTTGCGCAAAAGGGCGGGGTGATCGGCTGCCGCATCCCGGATCCAGCCTTCATAGGGAGGGGGCATTTTGGGCAATTGGGTTAATGGAAAGAAGCTGACATCTCTCGTCTCGGCGCCGATTTTGGCGGACCCTTTGGCGATGCGGCATTCGTAGACATGGGAAAGCTGGGTCATTTTATTGACAGGGAGATACTCAGCGACTTTTCGGACGATGGACGGCTCATATCCTGTCTCCTCGTGGACCTCCCGGAGAGCGCCTTGTTCGGGATTTTCTCCTCGTTCAAGGCCCCCGCCGGGCAATACCCAAACGGGGATATCGCGGCGTTTGACCAAAAGGACTTGTGTACGGTCTTCGTTAAAGACGATTCCGTATACGGCTTGTTTTTCTGCTTGCATATTTCGAGTTTGACAGGCTTAATTTTATTCCATGAAGAGAATTTTTCTCTATCTCATTCCCTTTTTTCTTTGCGTTGGATGCAGGCAATATTATCTTTCTGTCTGCCAGCAGTGGGTAGATGCCCGCTATCTCGCGAGCAGCCACGCCGGCACACCCGATCCAAGGCAGGATCATCCGCCGGTGGGCCAGATGCTGGTGCTCGATTGGCGTGTACCTAAGGAAATCTTTGAGAAAAAGCCGGAAGTGGTCTTGGACTTGATTCTCTGGGATTATTCGACGCGGCAAGTGCGCTTTCCGATCGATCATCGGATGGATTACACGACCTATCGGTTGTTAAACGAAGATTACGACAAGACCGGTGGAATTTTGACCTACAAGGCTGCGATCGTGACGGAAGACGGCGAGGTGTTCCGCGAGTGGAAGCACCAGCTGTGGGTCAATTTAATAAAGATCGATCAAGAAACGCCTGCGAGCGCCGAAGAAAATGCCCCATGAGCAGAGTAAATGAGCTCTGCTGTCGTATTCCAATCTAAACAGGGGTCTGTGATCGAGACGGTTTTTTTAAGCAGGGAAGGGTCTTCGGGCAGAGGCTGATTGCCGGCTTCGAGATGGCTCTCCAGCATCATCCCCAATATGCGATCGTTGCCCTTTTCAATCTGCTCGAGTACGGATTGGAAGACTTCTTGTTGTTTTTCAAAGCGCTTTTGGCAATTTCCATGGGAACAGTCGATCATCAGCCGTTCGGGGAGATGGGACTTTCTCAATTTTTCGAGCGCGCGCCTCACCGATGACGAATCGTAATTGGTAAAATCGCTTGCTCCTCTTAAAACAATGTGGGAATAGGGATTCCCGTCTGTCTGAATGGCGCATAATTTACCTTCTTCATCGATGTGCATCGAAGCATGGGGTGTCTTTGCCGAGTAAACCCCATGAATGGCCGTGTCGATATTGCCATCAGTACTGTTCTTAAAGCCGACAGGCATGTTGAGCGATGAAGCGAATTGCCGGTGGGGCTGCGAAGAGGAGGTCCGGGCGCCGATAAAACCCCAGCTGACGAGATCGTGAAAATAGAGCGCAGGAAGAGGATCGACAAACTCTGTCGCAGCGGGAATGCGCATGCGGGCCAGTTCGACGAGCAGCTCGCGGGTCCACAGCAACCCCGTCTTGATGTCATGGCTCCCGTCGAGATAAGGATCGTAAAGAAGCCCTTTCCAACCCGTTGTCGTTCTAGGTTTTTCGACATAGACGCGCATGACAAGGAAGCATGAATTCTTCACTTCTGTAGAAATTTCTTTAAAGCGTTCGGCGTATTCCAATGCCGACTCTTTATCGTGAATGGAGCAAGGGCCTACGATCATGGCCTTTCGAGGGTCTTTTCCGAGGACAATGCGCCTTGCCGTTTCTCGAGATTCTTCGATAAAACACCGCTCTTCTTCAGAGAGCGGAAATTGCTTAAAAACTTCAGCGGGAGAGGGAAGCGATATGATTGTCATGCTGAAGAACCGTATCATAATTGATAAAAAATTGTCTATCTTTCTTATTTCTTCCGACTTTGTTATAATGTTTGAAAAAAAAATTGAGGAAGAATATGGCAGTTAGAACAATTGGGCAGCAGCCAGCGGCGGCTTTTCAATGCCTGCCCTGCGAATGGGCAAACAAAATAGTTCAAGCGATCTATGACTTGGCGATGAAGATCTTCAATGCGATAAGAGAGGCTTTTCAGCCGACACAAAATGCGCATGTTATGACGAAATCTCTGAATATCATCAATTTTTATCGTGGAGCTGAACCCAATAACAACGGTGTGACCCTGGATCAAATTTTAAGTTGGGATGACGATCAATTAGAAAGAGTGCACAACTACATTCAATGGATATTCCCTACAGATTTCCAAAGCGGCCCCAACCCTTCCGCCCCTGTCCTAGACCAAAATGCGATCCAACAATTCCGCAACGATCCCATTTTGAAAAATCAAGTGCTGCGTTCCTTGCGGCGCATGCTATCTTTTTATGGTCTGCGGATCGATGAGTGCGGACTGATTGTCCGCGGCCCTCATTTCGCTCCCCGTTTGGAAAATTTCCTCACGAACACGCACAACTTTGCGCGGATTTCGCGCATGTTGCGCAGTTTGAATCTCGTCGGCCTTACGCGAGAAAGCCTTGCGCTCTATGCGATCATGCTTGACATCGCTCAAAACGAGGGCCTGGGAAGAATCCCTCAATCGACTGTCGATCACTGGAATCGAAGCTATAGATAATAATCTAAGTTATTGTATTTAAATAATTTGCATTTATTTCATTGGAATTGAAGTTGCCATTTTTGCTGGAAAAATGGCAACTTAAGGTAAAAAAGAGATGTCCAGTGCCTCGGCCTTGGCCCCGCAACGCCACTCTCTAGCCGCCATGCCCTCGACGCGACAAATATCTACTCCCGGCAAGATTTTGTGACCGGGATGTTTGCGTTAAAGTACGTGTTTGATCCAAAATATAACATCAGGTTTGTCTCTAGTCGTTCAAAGTTGGCAGAGAAAACAGGCTTTCTTGCTGACCATGCCCGCCTAGGTGCGACGTACAAAATAGCTGAAGATAATTATATACGGCAGTTAAGAGAATTGGAGGGATTTTATGATGGCAAAACGCGTTAATATTTTTATTGCAGTTATTTTAATTACGTTTATGGGGGTGAAAGTGGAGGCTAAAAAAAAAGAGTCGCATAATTATCCTCACTATGTTGATGAAGTTACTTCTTCTTTTTTAAAGCAAATGCGTAAGGAGTTTGACTTTGCATGCGAGGCGAGTGGGGGTTCAATGCCCGATGATGTGCAAGAAATATCAGTGCAGCTAGTCGCTTTTCGAAGTGCGACTCTAGAACAAGCTCGAGAATTAGAGGTCATAGCCACGGAAAAATTCATTCAGATCATTAATGCCCATGAAAAACTTAAGCCGTTCTTGCGAGAATACCCCTTTCCCTCGAGTCGAGTTCGTGTTGCCATTTCTTTTAGAGATCCAAAAAAAAAGAATTTAACTGCTGATAATAATGTAACGTTTGTTTTCCAAGCTAAAAATAAAATCTTCTATCAGCAAAACACTCCTGACGATTTAACCAATCCATATGGATACAAAAATATTAAAATTGAACCCTATGAAGAGGCTCTTAAAATTGTACAGAGCAATTCTGCCAAAAACACCCCACCGCAGTCAAAAAACATCTAAGGATAGGAAAGGCTTTGGCGCAGATTTGATCTTGGTCAAAGTAAAAATTATTCTAGCTCTTCCATCTTGCGCATGGTCTCATTGAGCTCTTTTTCTGTTTGCAAAAGAGTGTTTTTCAGCTTCTCGATGAGTTGAGGAGGGGCTTTTTCTAAGAAGGCGGTGTTCGCCAATTGTCCTCTCAGGCTGTTTTGCTGGGCGATGTATTTGTCCCGCTCTTTAAGGAGGCGCAACTTTTCTTTTTCCTTGAATTCTTGAGGGAGCGGGATGATGAGCTTTAAATTGCCGACAAGCGAGCTGGCGCTCAATTGCGCGATCTTTTCTTCGCGTGAAAAACTCATCTTTTGGATGCGTACAAGGGCGTGGATGATCCCTTGGTTGCTTTCGACAAGGTGGCGATGGGGATCATTGGGTTCAGAATGGATGAACACATCGGTTGCAGTCCCAGGAGGAAGCTGCATCTCAGCGCGGATATTGCGAATCGTGCGGACGACATCGTCTAAAAAGGCAAAGGTTGTTTCGATCTCGGGGTTGATGTCTTCTGTGCGGATGACTTTGGGATAGGGGGCGACGATGCAGGCTTCTCTGTTCAACGCGGCAATCGTCTCCATGGTGTAAGGGTCGGTTTCGGCTTTTAACCCTGATAGCTTTATTTTAAGCATCTGGAATAGTTCTTCAGTGATGAATGGCGCCATGGGATGCATGAGGCGCAAGGTGTTGCACAGGATGATGCACAGGATCTTCTGCTTGGTGGCTTTTTGTGCGGCATCGCCTTGCTTTCCGAAGAGGATGGGTTTGACGAGCTCGACATAATAGGCGCAGAACTCTTTCCAGAAGAAATCGTAGGCTGTCATGGCGGCGCGGTCGAAGGCGTAATCGAAAAGATGCTTGTCGACTTCTTGGATTGTACGGTTGAGCAGGGAGAGGATCCAGCGGTCTTCAAGGGCGAGATTTGCGAGGTCGAGCCCTTCAGCGAATGTCTTAGGCTCAAGGGTCTCGATGTTCATGAAGACAAAGCGTGCGCCGTTCCAAATTTTATTAATGAAGTTCTTAAACTCTTCAAACCGTCGGCGGTCGAGGTCGATCTGGCGCGCATGGGTTGCGCTGGCGCAAAGGCCCATGCGCATGGCATCGGTGCCGTAGGTGTCGATGATTTCAAGGGGATCGATGATGTTGCCCTTCGATTTGGACATCTTTTCCCACTTGGCATGCACTTCAGGGGGAACAGGCTGACCGAGATCGTAGTTTAGCCTTTCGCTCGAGCTGACATAGGCGATAGAGCCGTCTCTTAGATAGCGCCAGTATGATTTTCCGTAGATGAGCCCGTGTAAGAATGTCTCGTGAAAGGGGGGCTTGCCGAGGGCGTATTCTCCCATCAAGATCATCCGCGCGACCCAAAAGAAAAGAATGTCGTGGCCTGTGATAAGCGTGGAATTGGGGTAGAATTTTTTCATGTCGTCCGTCTTATCGGGCCATCCTAAGATGCTAAAGGGCCAAAGCGACGAGGAAAACCAGGTGTCGAGCACATCTTCATCTTGTGCCCAGGCATCGGGATCTGCTTGGACTTCGGGTGGCATGTCAGGGCCGTCATAACAAATCATCGTGTCGGGGCTATCTTTGCGATACCAGATGGGAATGCGATGCCCCCACCAGAGCTGGCGGGAAATGCACCAGTCGCGCAAGTTGTCGATCCAATGAAAATAAGTGTTTTCCCAGTTGGAGGGAATGAGGATGACTCTTTTCTCTTCGACTGCGGAGCGGAGTTGCTGTTTGAACCCGGTCATGCGGACAAACCACTGCTTGGAGAGATAGGGTTCAATGACAGCTTTTGAGCGGTAAGAAATGCCGACGCGGTGTTTGTGGGGCTCGATTTTAATCAAAAGGCCGCGCTCTTTCATTGCGGCGACGATGGCTTCGCGCGCGTCTTCTTTAGTCATGCCGGCGTAGGCGCCCCCATTTTCGTTAATTTTGCCATCGGGGGTTAAAATATTGATGAACTCGAGCTTGTGGTTAAGCCCCATCTCATAGTCGTTGGGATCATGGGCCGGAGTGATTTTGACAGCGCCTGTCCCGAAGGCGGGATCGACAAATCGATCGGCGATGATGGGGATCCGCTTTTGTGTGATCGGGTGAAGCACAGCATGGCCGATTAATTCTTGGTAGCGGTCATCTGTCAAAGAGACAGCGATCGCTGTGTCGCCGAGCATGGTCTCGGGGCGTGTCGTCGCGATGACGATGCTGCCGCCTTTATCGGCAAGGGGATAGCGGAAATACCACAGAAAAGAATCTTTCTCTTCGTACTCGACCTCATCGTCGGCAAGCGCCGTCTGGGTCACGGGGTCCCAATTGACGAGATAGTCGCCGCGATAGATGAGTTTGGCGTCGAACATCTTTTTAAACATCGTGCGGACAGCGCGATTGCGCTTCTCGTCCATAGTGAAAGATAGCCGAGACCAATCGCATGAGCAGCCGACTTTTTTGAGCTGGGCCAAGATTTGAGTTTCGCTCATTTCCTTCCAAGCCCAAACGTGTTTAAGAAATTCTTCACGCGAAAAATCTTTTCGCCGCTTTCCCGTCGTCGCCATCAAATGCCGCTCCACGACAGTTTGGGTGGCAATTCCTGCGTGGTCTGTCCCTGGGACCCACAGCGTTTCGAATCCCGACATCCGCTTCCAGCGGATGAGCACATCTTGCAAAGTGTCGACCAATGCATGTCCCATGTGCAAAACACCGGTGACATTAGGGGGAGGGATGGAAATGCAGTAAGAAGGCTTATCCGAGTGGCTATCGGCACGGAAAAATCCTTTTTCTTCCCAGAACTGATACCACTTATCTTCGACGTCTTTGGGCGTGTATGCTTTGGGCAGCTGCTGTTCGTTCATTGACTTAAAGAATAGCAAAGTGATGGGGTAAAGTGCAATTAATGCTTGATCCTAGCGATTAGTTTGCGGACTGATGGGATTGATTGAGAAGGGTGCTCCTGGAACCAATCAGCAATATCTACGGGAATATAAATACGTCGCTTGCGTTCTTTTTTAGTTCCTTTTGGTCGGCCTGCCCCCATTCTTTTTCCTCCACGGCCTTTTGTCTTTTTTTCTTCGAGGGGACTCAATTTCCCTTCAAGGCGATGTTTTAAAAACTCACGTAAATAAAGAGGATAATTTCTGATGACATCTTCTTCAGTATCACCCGCGTATTCAACAGGATAATGAGGATGGGCGAAAATCCAGGCATGAAATTTTTTATCATACCAGGGTTTAATTTCTCCAATTTCTTCTAATGCGAGCTTTAAATGTTTTCTTAATTCTTTTTTGGAGGCCATTTTAATCCTCTTTCCTTATACCCAAACAACCTGAAAAATTGGTTTTTGGCTGCGTCGTCAGCCGCTGAATTTGAGACCCGCCTGCATCGCTCAACTTGTTCAAGTTGAGCTGCTTCGGCGCCGGCTTCGCCTGGCTCAAATTCAGGGCGACGTCCTTGCCAAATTCCCAATTTTTCAAGTTGTTTGGGTATAAACTTCTTTTCAGTTTTGTGAACGCTAAATGCCACGACTTCTCTTTTTGCGTTTTTACCATGAGCGATTTTGATTGTGCAAACGAAATTTCCCTGTTCGTCGTACAAGTTATAATCGATCCC
>JASHWX010000135.1 GCA_030043815.1 Candidatus Rhabdochlamydia sp. | reverse complement strand
AGCTCTTGCTCGCGCGCACCATGGCTGAGCAGACGCAATTCATCGCGAAGCGCTTTGATCGCGCGATTGAGAAAATTTTATCAGCGGCAGGGGTGCAAAAGCAGAAGATTGAAAGGAAAATTGAACACCTCGCATCATCGGCAGAAGGAAAATTCGCCTTGCTAGACTACCATCATTTCAAAGGGGAGGGGCTTTGGGAAAGTGAACGGTACCAAGGACAGGGATGGGGGTTGATGCAAGTGTTGGAAAAAATGCCTGATGATTCGCTTGTTGGGTTTGTCAATACCGCAAAGGATCTCTTAAAACAGCGCGTGAAAAATGCGCCTGCAGGGCGAGGGGAAGAGCGCTGGCTCAGCGGATGGCTCGCTCGGGTCGATGGTTATTTAAAATCTTGAGGATCGAATTCGGTCTTTTCTTTGAATTCCATGAGACGTTTTTCCACTTCGGCAATTTCTCTAAACCCGACGCTCTTGCGGACGAGCGTTCCTTTTTCATCCAAAATCACGAGGGTAGGGATGGCTTGAATGCCAAAAACTTGAGATAGCTCGCGATTGTGCTCTGAGTTCACTTTGAGGAATTTGATCTTTCCGCCAAATTCCTTAGCCCAATTCTCGTAAAGAGGGCCAAAGGTGCGGCACGGCCCGCAATAATTGGCGTAAAAGTCGACGAACACAGGGCCTTTTGCCTCGCGGACTTCCTTTTCAAAGTGAGTCTTTGAGGTGATCTCGATAACGCTTTTGACTTCATTAAGCTCTTTGGCTTTCCCGACCTGTTTCATCGGAAGGACGGTGGAAGCGATTAATTTCTGCGCTTGCAATGCTGCTTTTGCAGCATCGCCTGCTGCCGAGACAGCTTGTTTAAATTCGGGATCGGAGACATCTCCGACAGCATAGACGCCTTCAACAGAGGTCATCTGATTGTTTTTCAGGATGATATACCCTTTCGGATCTAGATCGAGCTGGCCTCGGAACATATCGGTATTTGGCTGAGAGCCGATGGCGAGGAAGAGGGCATCGATCGGAAGGGTGCTTGCTCCTTTGGTATCGGTCTTTTCAATGAGAAGATGGGTCGCTTTTTCAGCGTCGCCTTTGACTTCTTTTACAATCGTATTGAAATGCACCTTGATATTGGGAGTGGCCAGGACTTCTTTCATGCGCTCCATTTCGATGGTGTGGAATGCATCCCTTCGCACGAGAACATGGACCTCGGACGCGATATTGGCAAGGTATTGGGATTCGATGAGGGCGCTATCGCCTCCGCCGACAACAGCGACAACCTTGTCTTTGTAAAGAGAACCGTCGCAAACGGCGCAAGTGTAAACCCCGCGCGAAAAGAAGCTTTCTTCGCCGGGCACTCCAAGTAAATTGGGCTTAGCGCCGAGAGCGATGATGCAAGCTTGCGCTTTATATTTTTTTAGCTCTTGTGAATCGCTTAAAATCTTTTTGGTCGTGATCGTAAACGGGCGCTTGGAAAAATCCACCCCCACGACGACTTCGTGCTGCAGAACAGCTCCATTGAGTTCAGCCTGCTTTTTCACTTTTTCGCTCAAGTCGATCCCTGAAATGGAGATTTCACCAGGCCAATTTTGCACATTGTGGGACTGGGTGATTGTTCCGCCCATGGAAGGACCGGTGATGACGACGGGAGCGATCCCAGCTCTCGCGAGATAGATGGCCGAGGTCAAAGCAGCAACGCCGCTTCCCAAGATGACGACGGGCTGTTCTTCAACGGCCACTTCTGCATGGGAAATGGAAGCAAGAAAGAGATTGAGAGCGAGTAAAATTTTTTTCATACATGACCTTTACATTCATTATGCCAAAGCTTTTTTAATTCGGAAATGGTAGAATAAATCATCTATGTTAAAAATTTATTCCGAATCTGAAGAGCTAGATCTCGAAGAGCCTCCTCTAGAACCCGCTGGAGGCATTCCTAAACAATGGATGCCCAGCTGGATACGATGGCCCGTCCGCATCTTAATCCTCCCCATCATCCTCCTCGATCTCTTTGCTCAAAAAATCGCGCGCATCCTGATCGCCCCTCCTTATAAGAAAGTGGGCAAATGCCTCAAAAGGGGCAATTGCTGCCATTACATCCTTTTGCCCGAGGCTAAAGGTTTGCTCGGCAAACTGTTTTATATTTGGAACACTCAATTTTTAGGATTTTATCGGCGCTATCCTGAAGTGCATGAAAGCGAAGGCAAACGGGTCTATGTCATGGGATGCCGCTATCTGAAGAAAGACGGCCGGTGCGGGCATTATCATTTAAGGCCTGTCGTATGCCGCAAATGGCCGATGATCGAATACTTTGGCCATCCTCGGATCATTAAAGGCTGCGGTTTTAAGGCTATTCCTCGAGAGTAGCTGCATATGAACCTATCCTAATAAATCTACCCATGATCTTTTCGCACTTTTCAGCTTGAAATCATCCGGTTGGCTTTGACCCATATTAAAAAATATGGGTCAAAGCCAACCGGATGATTTGAAGCGAAAATTGTCGGAAAGCTCATCGGGAGACTTTATTAGGATAGGTTCATTCAATGGGATCGCGGAATTGATCGTTAATTTCGATCATCTCTTCGATAATGCCTTGGATGCGTACGTGGAACTGGTTAGAGGGAACGCTGACATAGGAGTCTGCAAGCATCTCTCTTGTCTCATCATCTCTTAAAAAGACCTCTAACAGCTCTTTCACATCAGCAAATTCTCTGATTTTCTCCCCAATTCCATACTTCATGACCATATCGACATTGGCCCTTTCCCAAAATACGGAGATCTCGGTGTTATCGATAAGGATCGGAAGCTTCATGGCAATG
>JASHWX010000134.1 GCA_030043815.1 Candidatus Rhabdochlamydia sp. | reverse complement strand
GTCTATGGACATTTTCTAAGTGTTCGCAGCCTTGGCATTTTTCACACTTTTTGAACGGTCGCAGTATAATTAATTTTGGCTAATTATGCAAACAGTTGTAGTGGGGATGTCAGGCGGGGTGGATTCGTCGGTCACGGCCTTATTGTTGAAAAGACAAGGGTACCGCGTCATTGGCATGTTCATGAAAAATTGGGAAGAGGCAGACGACAAAGGGCAATGCCGCGCTTCTCAAGATTTTGAGGACGCGGTCAAGGTCTGTGAACAGATCGGCATTCCTTACTATTCTGTCAACTTCGTCAATGAATATCAGACTCAGGTTTTTTCCCATTTTCTTTCAGAGTTGAAAGCGGGATTTACTCCGAATCCAGATATTTTATGCAACCGGGAAATCAAATTTAAAGCCTTTTTGGAAAAAGCATTGAGCTTGGGGGCCGATTACCTCGCTACGGGGCATTATTGCCGTACGTTTGAAAATCAATTGTATAAAGGCTCTGATCCGAATAAAGACCAAAGCTACTTCCTCTACACAATCAAAGCCTCTTCGTTGCAAAAGGTGCTATTTCCTATTGGGCATTTGCTTAAGTCTGAAGTGAGGCGGATCGCCAAAGAGGCGGGGCTGTCCACTTCGGAGAAAAAAGACAGCACGGGCATCTGCTTCATCGGCAAACGCGACTTCAAAGAATTCACCGGCCAATATCTGGGTTTCCAGCCGGGGAATTTTGAAACGCTTCAGGGAAAGGTCGTCGGCAAGCACGATGGGATCGCTTTCTATACGATCGGCCAGCGCAAAGGGCTGAGTATAGGCGGT
This sequence comes from Candidatus Rhabdochlamydia sp., assembly GCA_030043815.1. Lineage (GTDB taxonomy): Bacteria > Chlamydiota > Chlamydiia > Chlamydiales > Rhabdochlamydiaceae > CAJCIW01. The sequence goes on along the minus strand of JASHWX010000134.1, from coordinate 2,960 downwards.
CCGGGCCAAGCTTGGTTCGTGGTCGGCAAGGACATAGAGCGCAATGTGGTGATCGTCGAGCAGGGGGAAGACCATCCGGCCCTCTATCGAAGCGAACTTGCCGCCACAGAGCTCAGCTGGGTCTCCGGCATCGCACCGACAACACCTTATGCCTGCTCGGCAAAGGTGCGCTACAGATAGCCGGAACAGCCTTGTGTCATCGAGTCCATTGATGAAGATTGTGTTAAGGTCCGGTTCTTAAAGCCTCAGCGCGCCGTTACTCCCCGCCAATCGATCGTCTTTTATCAAGGCGATATCTGTTTGGGCGGCGGTATCATTTTATGATGTAATAAAATATTTTTTAATATATTAAGTAAATTAAGGCATGAACATGTTTAAATGTGCTTCTATTTTACTTTTGTTTTTGGCTGGATGTACGCACATCCCCAGAAAAGAAATGGCGCAGCTTTATTCGCCCGTGCCTTTGGAATTATCAACGGAAAAGGCGCTGGCGCGCGATTTTTTTGAAGAAGGCGGATGGCCGACAGAACAGTGGTGGGAAATGTTCGGCGACCCTCAGTTAGACCAAATCATGGAACGGGCTTTAGAATCGAACCCTACCCTGCTTAAAGCGCGTGAACAACTGAAACGCGTTCAACAAGAGGCTAAAATTGCTCGCGCTTCACTATTCCCTTATTTGGATGCGGAATATCTCGAGAATTGGCAATACTTGAGCAAATACGGATTTGACAGGGATTTCTTTCCCTTTCTTCCTGGAGAACCGCAAATTTCCCATACGGTCGATCAGATCGATCTGACACTCAATTTCAGCTATGAGTTCGATTTCTTTGGGAAAAACCGCTATACTTTCCTCGCTGCTCTGGGTCGGGCGAGGTCGCAGAGCGCCGAGACAAAACAAGCGACTCTCATGATCACGACGCTGATCGCACAGACCTACATTGAACTGCAGACAAAACTGGCGCAAAGGCAAGTGCTGCAAGATCAACTCGACGAAAGAATCGCTTTGTATGACTTGACAATAGAAAGGAACAAAAATGGAATTGACAATTTGATTCCTGTCTATGCCCAAGAACAAAATTTCATTTCCATTGAGCAGGCAATCACGGCTTTGGACAAAGAGATCGCTATCGACAAGCATGCGTTGAGCATTTTAGCGGGCGCGGGGCCTGATGAGGAAATTTCGCCTCAACCTATGACGGCGGCGTTTGAAAGCCCGTTCCCTCTGCCGCAAAATCTCTCGAGCGATCTGCTCGCACGCCGCCCTGATTTGATGGCGCAAATTTGGCTTGTCGAAGCTGCCTCAAGAGAGATCAAGGCAGCAAAGGCCGATTTTTATCCGCGTATCAACTTGATGGCGTTTGCGGGGCTTGAGGCTCTCGCTTTTAACAATTTATTTAAGATCGCAAGCAGGCAAGGCGCACTGCAGCCTGCGCTTCACTTGCCGATCTTCACTGGGGGAGAGCTCACGGCAAACCTCAAGGCAAAGGTCGCCGCCTTCAATGAGGCCACCTATGGCTACAACGAACTTTTACTGCAGGCTGCCAAAGAAGTCGCTGACCAAATCGTCACGCTGACCGCGACATTTGACGTGATGAAACAGCAAATTGCGATTACGGATGCTTCTCAAAAAGAAGTCGTCTTGCAATATAAGCGCTATAAAAATGGGATCGACAATCTTCTTTCGGCATTGCAGCTTCAAGATCAATTGCAACAGCAGCTCTATCAATTGTACGGCTCTAAGCGCGATTATCTCTTGTCTGTGCTGACTCTCGTCAAAGCGCTCGGAGGCGGTTATCATGCAAATGAGTTCCCTAAACATGCAGGAGGGCCTTCCCTTGCCGCCGAATAATCGAAAAAGAAATCGAGCCATTTTGATTACCGTGATGATCTTTGTTTTGATCGGACTCGGCTTTTTGGCCTACTGGCTTTTCTATGGCCGTTTTCACGAATACACTGATGATGCCTATGTCGATGGCAACAATGTGACATTGACACCGCAAATCCCTGGCATTGTCTCTGCCCTGGGCGCAATGGATGCCGATTTTGTTCCAGAAGGAAAAGTCTTGATCGAGCTTGATGAAACGGATGCGCGCATCTCTTTAGACAAAGCGGTAGCAGAGCTGGGCAGCGCAGTGCGCACTGTGATGCAGATGTTTGAAAAGGTCAAGCAAGATGAAGCGAATATCTCGATGAAAAAGGCGGAATTGATTAAAGCCGCGCAAGACTACGAACACCGCGTGGCGCTCGTCGAGGAGGGCGGCGTCTCCGTGGAGGACTTCGATCATGTCGTCGCTGAGCTCAAAAGCGCCTTTGCTGATTTGAACTTAGCTGAACATGAGTACATTGCCGATCTCGCTCAGGTGGAAAACACCACCGTCATCACCCACCCTGTAGTTGAAAAAGCCAAAAATGCAGTCAGGGACGCTTGGGTCTTTTTACAGCGGTGCACCATCAAAGCCCCTGCGACTGGCATCGTCGCGCAGCGAACCGTGCAAGTCGGAGAGCACGTGATCCCAGGGCAAGCTTTAATGGCGATCGTCCCATTAGATCAAATGTGGGTGACGGCAAATTACAAAGAGACGCAGCTTGGGGACATGCGCGTAGGACAACCCGCTCACGTCACTTCAGACATTTACGGCGGGAGAGTCGTCTATCACGGCAAAGTCATCGGCATCGGCGGCGGGACGGGCAGCGTCTTTTCAGTTCTGCCTCCCCAAAATGCGACAGGCAACTGGATCAAGATCGTCCAAAGGATCCCGGTGCGCATTGTCATCGATCAAGATGAAGTGAAAAAACACCCCTTGCGCCTCGGACTGTCTTTAGAAGTGACTGTCGATATCGAAGACACGAAAAAACCATTCATCCCTGAAATACGCCCCAATCAAATGCTCTTTTGTACGGATGTTTTCGAAAATCAAGAAGAAGGCGCAGAAGAGTTGATCGATCTTGTCATCGATGAA
>JASHWX010000015.1 GCA_030043815.1 Candidatus Rhabdochlamydia sp. | reverse complement strand
TTTTCTTTTGATTTTCAAGACGAGCGGAAAATATGGCAACTCAGGTCACTTTGACAGCGGCGCACTCATTCGAATGGCGTATTCCCAAGGAAGAGCAATCTTCATTAGTCGGCAAAATGGTCGAATGGGTGAGAGAAGACAGGCCGTTCACTCAAAAGATCTGCGTCTATGCATTAGCTACCTTAGCAGGCCTCGTCATGTTTTTGACTCTCATCGGGATCCCCGTTGTCATTTATGCCATTGCGTGCGAATGGGATCGGCAGGTCGAAGTCGAAGAAGAAGATAATCACCAGATGCTCGAATTGTTGCAGCGCCGCTTAGAAAGCGGCAGTTTGACAATTGAACAGGCGCTCAAGCAAGCGCTTGAAGGAAAAGATCTGGAGAAATTTGAGCTTCTCGATCCTATGGGCCGTCCCGGATATATCGATTTTCTCATGCCTGAGAAAATTAAACGCTCCTCAACGGGATTCGATGCCAGCAACCGACCGTTCTATATTTTAAAAATTAAAGAGAAATCCACTGAAGAAGAACATGTCGTAACCCTCTTTCAGCAGTATATCAATGTGAGAGATCGATGGATTTATGATTCAAAGAAAACGGTCCCGCCGGCGCTATTTAGCCATGTCGATCTTCAGGCATCTGAGATAGTCTCCATTTACAATCTGATCCAGAACCGAGGGGCATATATATTAGTTTAATGCGAACTCAGTTCAAAAGGCTAAAGACTTTTAAAGCTGAGCTGATGTTGATTACCCTTTTTGGTACTGGACCTTGCGGCCGCTAATCTGCTTGAGCAAGTCGTTTACCCATCGGATCGATTCGAGCAGATTGAGGATTGCCGTCTTGTCTTTTTCAAATAAAGAAGAAGGCAGATCGCCCATTTTTTCGACTTTTAACACTTCAACGATGAGGTTGTCGGATGGAGAATCCTCATCTTCCTCTACCTCATCTTCCCAATAGATATTTGGGAATAAGCGATAGGAGAAAAACCGCTTGCTGAATGCTTGAAAATTCTTTGGAGGCGAAAAACAGGCCCAGGGCAGATTTTTTTTCTGAAGCTCGAAAAGCTCTTCGAATTTCGAGGGATAGATGACCGATGTGCCCATGATTTCTGGGTGAGGCGCGACGAGATGGGATTCGGTGACGAGGGTCACGTCGAATGCTTGCTGGTCCTGCGCCCAGCGGACGTGTTCCTTGATGTCTAACTGATCGATTGTCACTGCTTTCATAAAATTCCCGGTATGCGTCAATGATTATTCACTCTGAGAAAATAGGAATCAAGTGGAAAGAGAGGTCGTGCATATGATACCATAAAATTATGAAAGAGAAATTTAACAGCGATGAAGCAAAAGCCTTTCTTCTTGCAAAAGAGGAAAAAGAGAAAATGCAAAGAGAAGAGGTGAGAAAGACAGTTCTCCAAAAAGTCATTTCAACCCTTGTAGATGAATTTAAAGGGTCTAATGTTGAAATTTACTTGATTGGTTCAATTCTGAGACCGTTTAGTTTTTCTCCGAGCTCGGATGTTGATATAGTTTTAAAAAACTATAAAGGAGATCGATTTGAATTGTGGTCGAAATTGGAAAGGAAAATTGAAAGAAAGGTGGAGATCATTTATTTTGAGAAGTGTCATTTTCAGGAATATGTTTTAAAAGATGGATTGAAGGTGATTTAGTCATATGGAAAAATATGCATTTCTTTTGGGATATTTTGACAAGCAAACCTTGTTCGTAAACAGGCTTTATGATGAAATTATCAATATTGATGTGTCTAATTACGATAAAAGGTTTGTCTTTGCAATGAAAGTTCAACAATTTTATACAGCTATCGAGGCCCTTTTCAAACAGATAGCCAAGTCGTTTGAGAACCACGTGGAAAATTTAAACAATTTTCATAATGAACTTCTCATTCGCCTGAACACGGATGTCCCTAAAATCCGGCCTGCTGTGATTTCTCAACAGAGTTTTCTCCTTCTAGATAAGTTAAGAGCTTTTCGACATTTTATCCGACACGCCTATGATTGCGAGCTCGACAAGAATGAATTGAGCCTCATCCAGAAGAAGCTTAAGCAAGAATATTCCTTCGTGAAGGGCGATTTGCAAAAATTCCGTTCATTTATCGATAGTCTTTCTCTCACTTAAAAAACCACTACTCAAAAAGTGCCCGGCTTCATATAATGTTCGTGGCAAGCCGTGGTTTATGTACAGAAAAGTGACTCGAAAGCTCTCTCAGCTTCTATTGCGCGGTAGCCTGGCAAGTTTGCTGTTTTCCTCATCGAATCTTCTGACAGGTGCAGATGTGGAGGCCCCTCAAGCGGCAAGCTCCGGCTACAGCATTAATTTCAATGACGTGCCCGTCATTGAGTTCATCCGTTTTGTCAGCAAAATCTCTGAAGAGAATTTCATTTTTGATAACCGCGATCTCAACTTCAATATCTCATTGTCCACAGGAAAAGCCGTCAGTCCTGACAATGTCGTCCAGGCTCTCATTCAGCTCCTAAAAGTTCACGGCTTATATGTCTCTCATGAGGCAGGCTACTATGTGATCAAAAATGGGGGCGAGCTTGTTCCAGAAGAGAAAAGGGCAAAGGCAGAAGGGTTGATCGCGTCCCATGATGAGGCTGTTCCGCCAGCGGCAGAGACCGAACCTTATGAATTTTTTGTTTATAAATTGCAATATCATGAAGGGCCTGAGATTGAGGAATCGCTCAAAAAGATCGCGTCCGATTTGCGCAACCAGCCCGACGCGCCCATCAAATTGATCAACGCCGTCCAATCTTTGCAATGGGTGAAAGCGACGAACTCCCTGCTCTGTTCCGCCGATCCCGAGACATTGCAAAAGCTCAGTAAATTGATCGACAGTCTCGACATCCCCTTAAGGCAAGTATTCATCGAGGTGCTTGTCATCGAGACCGACGTGAAAAAGAGCATGGATTTTGGCCTGCAGTGGGCCGCTGGATCGCAATTTAAAGACAAATTTGGAATGGGCACAGGCAGTTTTGCGCCCAACCAGGGCAATGGAGGCGCATTTGCCAACATGATGAAGGGGATGAATGCGGCCAACACCCCGACGGGCTTAAGCCAAATTCCTCTTGTGCCGGGTTTTGATCTCGGCGTCATCGGGGATGTCATCATGCACAAAGGGCGCTCCTTCTTTACCTTGGGGGCTTTGGTCTCTGCGCTCCAAGTCGATGGATCAAGCACCATTGTTCTGAATCAGAAGATCATCACTCAAGACAATAAAAACTCCACCATTTTTGTGGGCGACAACATTCCTTTTACTGGATCTGTTGTTCAGACCATCGGCCAAAGCCAGCAGACGACAGCAAATATCGAATACCGCGACATCGGCGTCAGCTTGAGCATTACACCGCGCCTTGGCGAAGGGGATGTCATTACATTGAGCTTAAACGAGGAGATTACAGAAAGCCTCGACAATGAACCGATGGGCAATAATACCACGGTAGGCGGCATCCGCACGACCAAGACGAACATGGCAACCCATGTCCATGTCCCCGATAAGCACTTCCTTGTTTTGAGCGGGATGATCCGCAACAGCAAGGCCAAGCACAAGGCCGGGATTCCATGTTTGGGAAGCCTGCCGCTCATCGGCTCTCTGTTCAGCAAGACAAAAAAGCACGACGAAAAGCGCAATGTGATCATTTTTGTCCGCCCCCATATCATCCATTCTTTTGAGGACTACCGCCGTTTGACCCAAAATCAAGAAGAGATTTACCGCAGCCAAGCAGATGATAAGGATTTCGAACAGGGCGTCAATTTGGTTGCACCTGAATAGTTTGATATTTTAAAATACGGATAATTCTTGGATTGATAGCTCAGCTGGATAGAGCACCCGCCTTCTAAGCGGGCGGTCGCAGGTTCGAGTCCTGCTCAATCCGTTTTGTTGGGTTATTATGGCCAAAGAATCTAAGCAAAAACAGCCGGAATATCTGGGGGATTTTTCCATTACAACCCAGAAATTTGAAAACCTTTCATCTGTTTTCAAGGTTTTCGACACGCCGGAATTTCAGCGGTTGAATGAAAAGCAAAAGCAAGACCGCGTCAGCCATGTCCTCTATGAGCTGATTGAGAACACCCCCTCTCCGTGTTTTTTGCTCCCTGCCGTATTGGATTTCATTGAACGGGTAAACGCATACAAAATGATTGACTCGTATGCGTTCATGCATTTTGAACTTTGGCTCAATCAGTATTCTCATTTGAGCTCTGAAGAGAATTACCTCGTCCGAGGCAAGATCACAGGCAAATATGTTCCTCGAGATGAATATCAAATCTTATTTCCGATCGGAATGGGCAAAGTGTATCCCGGATCCCACTTTGTCACAGCCCACGGCTCTCCCGACCTCGACACCACCATCGCCTCTTTCTGGGGATGGGTCGACGCTTTTTCTGCCAAAGTGTCCGAAGGGCTGCATCTGTGGAACGTTCCGGGAGGGCCTCCTCTTTCTCAGATCGAAATCGGCATCCTCTTTCCCCAGATCTTCGGCGAGGGCGTATTCAATCTGCTCGTCAAGACCCGCACGGCGCTTTCCCTTTCCGGGATCGAATTAATGACCCAAAAGGGGGTCGTGCGCAAACGGACGAACGAGTCGACGTTCCTCATCGACCACGAAAGAATGCAAAATGCCATCATTTTGATCGATGAACAGGGTTTTTATTTAGGCGATTGGCGGAATTTCGATGTGGAAGGCGTCCGGCAGGTGATCATGCTGCTCAACAACTGTTTGCGATGGTTCGAGAACCATCTCCACGTCAAACTCGTGTCGCTGTTTGCAAAAGAAGAGGTTTCTTTGAAGGACCTCCCGACGTTTGTCAATGCTGTTTTCTTGACGAAGATCAGCGATTGCCAGCCCGCCAAGGAATTCACCGAAAAGCAGCGCAACTATGTTCATGCCTATCTCACGAAGGTCTTAGGTGTGTCCAAGGGATTGGACACCACATTCGAAGAATTTGCTAAAGCCATGAAGCAGCTTTCTCTATTTGACTTCCAAGAGTTCATCGACCTCGTCGAGTCGCTGCACCAATCTCCACTGTTTGACCGATCGGGATTTTTGGTCGAAAACAGGCCGCGCATTTTCCATTATTTGGAAAAGATCATCAAAGGCCTCGACAGCGCCATTCAAAGCGTGCGCAACTTCGTCGAGCGCTTGGACGTCGCCCTCAGCATAAAAAAGAATGTATTTGGGTATTTGCCGCAATATGTCAGTCATCGGGCCGATGTCGATGAAATCAAAAGCAAAATGGGCAATTACCAGTATTTGAGCGTTGTCACCACCGAAAAAGATGGCAAGCTCATTCCTTTGGGGATTGTGCATGCGCATGATTTGCATCAAAGCACGCTCGGGACTGTCACCCTGCGCGATTTTTGCAACCGCGAGGAGACAAAAATCCCCTCCTATCTGGAGATCATCAGCGTCATCGATCATCACAAGAGCAGCATCCACACCGGCACTGCCCCCCTTGCTGTCATCGGCGATGCGCAATCATCGAACGTCCTTTGCGCAGAGCTTGCCTTCAAGATCAACGATCGATTCAGTACAGGAGGAATGAGCGAAGATAAAATCAATGCCCAGATGAGCGATTTAGACCTCTCTTCATCGATAAGCAAAAAACTGATGAAGAGGTTGCTTCAAAAGCAGCTCGTCTTAGAAGAGAAAAAGCAATTTTTTATCGATCCGTCGCGTGAATTTGTCGAATATCTGCACTTCTTATACGGGATATTAGACGATACAGATCTTTTGACCAAAGTCTCCCTGCGCGATGTCGAATGCGTCGCACAGCTCATCAATCGCCTTAAAAGCCTGATGCTTAAAAGAGAAGCGGAAGCGATCTCTTTAAGCGGCATCCCGCGCGATGAGGATTTTGTCAAAAAGGCCGCAATGCATCTTTTGCAAAATCAGGATATGTATTCCCTTTATCGCAAAATCTACCTCGCCAAAGAAGATGCGATCGAAGAGAATATTTCGCTTTGCGCCAAGAATAAACCATCCCCCCTTTTCGACGATACGAAAGAGCAAAATGGGTGCGCCCGCGTGGGACAGATGAAAATGTTCTCGCGCAATTATGCCACCTTTGCCAAGCATGCAGAATTTCTTCGCAAGCGTTGGTATGAAAACAATATTGAATTTTTCCGCGACCGCCCGGAAATTGACCTCTATATGCAAATGATCAGCACCATTGCCGGAGCAGAAGATTTGTTTGCTGGAGGCCTTGAGCTCAACTATGACCACTTGGACGAATTGTGGATCTGGATCCCCTTCACCGAACAATCGATTGAGCACTTAAAGAGGTTCCTCAATGCCTTCCGTTTATCTCCGCAAGCTATAAAAAATACATTTTCAGTAGAGTTGCATGGAGACAAAGCGCAAGACTATGAGCAAATCTTTAAAGAGAGCTTTTTGCCCGTCGAGAAAAAAGTCATCTCAGATAAGGGAGCCCTTCCCATCGCAGTCTTAAAGTACAAGGCGGGCACAATTAATTCGCGCAAAGCGATGATATCCCCTTATCTTCCTAAACTCGTTGAATAGTTTGAGACCATTGCATAAGTGATCATGCTTGTTAAAAACGCCCATTTCGCGATCTTTCGATTCTAGTGCCCGATAACAGAAATTCTCACAATTTCGGCTAACGTGAAAGCTCCCGAGGTTGAGCCATCTTAAAGCGCGCTGTATTAACTTAATACAGCTAGCTTTAAGATGGCTCAACCTCGGGGCTTTGACGCAGCCGAAATACTG
>JASHWX010000133.1 GCA_030043815.1 Candidatus Rhabdochlamydia sp. | reverse complement strand
CGCCATCATCGCCCACATCGACCACGGGAAAACCACCCTTTTAGATAGTTTGCTTAAACAATCTAACGTGTTCAGGGACAATGAGAAGATCCCAGAAAGGGTCATGGACAGCTATGACCAAGAGAAAGAACGCGGCATCACGATCTTCGCCAAGCACACCAGCATCTTCTTTGAGGACTATAAGATCAACATCATCGACACCCCCGGCCATGCCGACTTTTCGGGGGAAGTCGAACGGGTCCTCGGCCTCGTCAATTCTGTCCTCCTCCTTGTGGATGCCCAGGAAGGCCCCATGCCCCAGACCCGCTTTGTCCTCTCACAAGCCCTTAAAATCGGCCTACGGCCCATCGTCGTCCTCAATAAGATCGACCGCCCCCACGCCGATCCCGACCGCGCCCTGAACCTCACCTTCGATCTTTTCGTCGAGCTCGGAGCCAATGACGAACAGCTTGATTTTCCCATTTGCTATGCCTCTGGGCTCGGAGGATTCGCCGCGATGGACCTCAAAGACCCCCGCAAGGACATGCGCCCCCTCTTTGAATTGATCATCAAGGCAGTCCCCTATCCCCCAGGCAACCTCGACCTCCCATTCCTCATGCAAGCCGCCACCTTGAGCTATGACGATTTCGTCGGCAGGCAGGCCTGCGGCCGCATCCTCGAAGGAAAAATCAAAAAAGGCGACACCATTGCCAAGGTCGATAAAAATGGCCATCCCACGCAGCATAAGGTCCAGCGCGTTGAAGGCTACCACGGCCTGAAAAAAGTCGAATTAGAGGAAGCAGGCGTCGGGGACATCGTCAGCATTTCAGGAATCCCGGAAATCACCATTGGAGATACTCTTTGCGACAAGGACCACATCGTCCAACTTCCGCCCATCACCCTCGCCCAGCCTACCCTCTCTGTGGAGATGATGGTCAACAACGGCCCTTTTGTCGGAAAAGACGGCAAACACGTCACGATGAACAAACTCCGCGACCGCCTCGCCCAAGAAAGAAAGGCCAACATCTCGCTAAAAATTGAAGAAAACTACCGGGACGACGCCGCCCGCATCTGCGGACGCGGAGAATTGCACCTCGCCGTCCTCATCGAGGCGATGCGCCGCGAAGACTATGAATTCACCATCTCTAAGCCGCAGGTCATCATTAAAGAAGAAAATGGCGTCCTACAAGAACCCTATGAAAGCGTCCACATCGAAGTTCCGCAGGAATTTTCGGGGACCATCATCGAAGAGCTTTCCCGCCGCAAAGGAGAAATGCGCGCCCTTAACACCAACGAGCACAACATCACTTCCATCGAGTTTCTCATTCCAACCCGCGGCCTCATGGGCTACCGCAACGATTTTCTCACCGTCACCCGCGGCCTCGGCATCCTCACCTCCGTCTTTGACAGCTACGGACCCCATAAAGGACCCATCCCCGGACGGCCAAGCGGCGTCCTCGTCGCCAACGTCCCCGGCAAAACCACTGCCTATGCCTGCTTTGGCATCCAAGAGCGCGGCAGCCTTTTCGTCGGGCCCGGCGATGAAGTCTATGAAGGCATGATCGTCGGCGAGAATTCCCGCGACAACGACCTTGTCGTCAACGTCACCCGCGGCAAACAGCTCACCAACGTCCGCGCCTCCGGCAGCGATGAGAACATCATCCTCACCCCGCCGCGCACGTTTACCCTAGAGCAGGCCATCGACTACATTCAAGACGACGAGCTCGTCGAAGTGACCCCTCGCTTCATCCGCCTGCGCAAGCGCTTCCTCACCGAAAACGAACGCAAGCGGAAGTAAAGAGCCCCTAAGAGAAGAAATTATAGCAGGATAATAGGATAGTCAGGATAAAATATCCTATTCATCCTACTATCTTGCTAATTTTCTTTATTGATAACTCCACTACTCCACCACCTTGATCTCGTAGATGCCATTTTGTTCGATATCGCTGGCTGCTTCCCAATATTCGTAAACGTCATCGACGGACACGTGGTCTTTGAGATGCTTGAGCTCAAAATAAAGGTCGGCTGAATGACTATATGTCTTTTGCGATTGATCGTACTTGATTGCATCCAAATCGATATGGATTTCGTCAGAGGCATCCGCCCACTGATTAAAGGGATTTTCGATATGAATGTGCTCTTTGACCCAGAGAGGATAGACTAGCAAATAGGGGGTCGTTCGTTCAGGATTGATGTAGGTGTCTAAAAAATTCTGGATCACGATGGAAAAGGCTTTTAGATTTCTTTTTCCTGCACGCTTTCGGATGGGGATTTTATACCTTTCCGTTAAGGTCAATACGTTATTTTCACGGTCGTCGTTGACCGAGATTGTCTCGAGACTTGAGGCTCCGCCGTACATTTTTTTCAGCGAGCTCAGAGAATCTTCCGTGATATTCACAACGCCATTCATATTGACATAGCGGCGCAGATTGTCCGCCTTAAAGCCATGGCTTGTCCATATGGTTTTCAATTCGGCAGAATCTTCCGATGTGAGAGTATATGTTGTTTCGATGAGGGTGGGCTCTTCCAAAGTTATATCAGGGAGATCGACTAAACCTTGTGCGCCATCATTGATCGGCAAACCCGATTTATAACTGGGGAAAAAGAGATTTTCCAATGATCCGCCCTGCAAATTAATCGTCGGATCGACCCAAACGGGCCCACCCTCAAAATCAATGCGTAAAATCGCATGATCGAACACGACAGGCGATGGGAGCAAATCAGGAAGGAAAGTGCCTTGAGCATGATGGACAAGGACAGGAGTAGAAGGAACGCCGATCATGTAAAGGAGGGAGTGAAGCAGCATGGTTTTATCTTTGCAGTCGCCTAACCTTTGTTGAAAGACAATGCGAGGATCATGGGGTTTAATGCCGTTGATCCCCTCTTCAAAGCCCATATATCGGACTTCATCCTGCACAAAACGTACTGCTTGCAGGGCTTTTTGCTCGCGCGTACCTGGCCAACTCGCGATAAGATCGAGCATTGCCTGAGAGGGATTTTCATCAAAATCGTCGGGCAGCGCGAAGAAGGGTTGGAAGAGCTCGATGACATCGCGCCATGAATTGTACTCGCTCAGCTGCACCCATGGGTGGGAGTCATACCATGCCGGCTGAAATTCTTCGATTAATAGCGAGTCAACTTGATTCAATTCCCATCGCCATTCGCGAACAGTAGGCGAAAGGTCCGAGATCTTCGGCTCTTCTTGAGTATTGAAATTTTTCAAGTGAATGTCCTGGCCAGGATCGGTGAGCAAACGGAAAAACATGCGATCGACAGAGATAGGGAGCTGAAAGTCGATGTCATCGGCATATCGGGAAGCAAACAGAGGGTTGACCCCGACAAGAGAATACGCATATTCCAAGATATCCCCTTCGCGAAGATCGTCGATGAAGTAGACCAAACTTAAATGGCCGCTGTATATATTTGCCTCCAACGCCTCTTCCCGCTGCAATAAATCCTTTCGCGTATTCAAGCGGCTGGACAGCATCCCATTGCGATGAACGTAGATCCCATGGACCACCACCTTTTGAAAAGCGGGTTCAAAATCAATGCTCAATTTTGCGATCTCATCGATGCCGCTCTGGCTGAGAGCTTTTGCTGCGATATGAATGTATTGGGCCTTTTCTTCCCAGTTTTCCTGCAAATCGATGAGAAGATATTGGACATGATCATGGGACGGCTTCGCATCCTCTTGTCTAGAAAAATCGCACCCCTCGACCCACACAGGAACCGGGGCTTCAGCAACAAGCGACCCCTCGTCAATCGACCCCATCAGCATTTGAATCGGGAGCAAGAAAAAAAGCAAAGCAAAGCGCATGTTTGTCCTCTGGTAAAATGGGACAATTTTGGCCTCGCGCAACGATTGTTGTACAGAAGAAAATACACCTCTTGCGAGTAATGTTAAAAAAAATATAATTTCTCCAAATTTCCATTTGCTTAGGAGAACTTTATGATTAAAATTCTTTGTCTATTTCTTTGCACCTTGATGAGCGGATATGCGATGGAAAATCAAGCCCCGGCCGTGAGGGTTTTGAGCTGGTCGCCGCGCATTTTCTTGATCGAGAATTTTCTCACGCCCTTTGAATGCGATTACATGATTGAGAAGGCTCGGCCCGAATTGAAACGCTCGACAGTGATCTCCGCAAAAGGGGGATCAGAGCTTCACGACGCACGCACCAGCCAGGGGATGTTTTTTCAAAGAAATTCCGGGGACATCATCCTTAAAAACGTGGAGAGACGCATTGCTGAACTGACAATGCTTCCTGAGGACAATGGCGAAGGGATCCAAATCCTTTCTTATGGATTAGGCGAAGAATATCAGCCGCATTGGGACTATTTCGACAATGCGACAAAAGGCGGCGAAGAATGCTATGTCCGCGGCGGACAG
>JASHWX010000132.1 GCA_030043815.1 Candidatus Rhabdochlamydia sp. | reverse complement strand
GGCGCCCGCCTTCTTTTCGAAAATGTGACCATCACATTCAACTCGCTCTGCCGCTATGGTTTGACCGGGCCTAACGGTTCTGGAAAATCCACTCTTTTGAAAATCATCATGGGATTGGAAGAAGCGACGAGCGGAAGCGTGAGCTTGCCGCGCAAAGTCGGCTTTTTGAAGCAAAATATCGAGCAATTCCGCGACTTTAACGTCCTCGACGTCGTCATCATGGGCAACCAGCGCCTCTGGGATGCGATGAAAGAGCGCGACCAGCTCTATGAAGTCGAGATGACAGACGATGTGGGCATCCGTCTGGGCGAACTCGAAGAGATCATGAGCGAAGAAGACGGGTATAATGCCGAGTCCAATGCCGAGATCCTGCTGAATGGAATGGGCATCCCCCATCAAGAAAAGATGCACGCGATCCCAACCGACCAGCAGTTCCGCGTTCTTCTCTGCCAAGCCTTATTCGGCAACCCTGATGCGCTGCTCCTCGACGAACCGACCAACCACCTCGACCTCGAATCGATCGGATGGCTCGAGAATTTCCTCCACAATTATGAAGGCATCCTCATCGTTGTCAGCCACGACAGGCACTTTCTCAATGCCGTCACTACCCATATCGCCGATATCGACTATGAAACAATCATCGTCTATCCCGGCAACTACGACCAGATGCTCGTCACGAAGACATCCGTACGCGAAAGGGCCGAGCTCGAAAATAAGACCAAAGAGAAAAAAGTCTCCCAATTGCGCGAATTTGTCGCTAGGTTTGGCGCCGGAACCCGCGCAAGCCAAGTGCAATCCCGCATCAGAGAGATCGAACGCCTCGAGCCGCAGGAGCTTAAAAAATCCAACATCCAACGACCCTATATCCGTTTTTATCCTCCAGAAAAACCCTCTGGTCAAATCGTCTTCAAAATCGAAGAGATCACCAAAGCATTCGACGGCAAGCCCGTCATCCGCCGCTTTTCCTTAGATGTGACCCGCGGAGACAAGATCGGTGTCATCGGCAACAACGGCCAAGGAAAAACTACCCTCCTCAAAATACTCTCGGGCCATCTTTCTCCCGATAGCGGACGCATCGAGATCGGCCATCAGGCGCAGATCGGTTATTTTCCGCAAAACCACTCCGATGTCATCGATAAAAAGAGCAACATGACAGCGTTTGAATGGCTCAAAAAACGAAGAGAGGGCGTCTACGACCAAGATGTGCGCAGCATTTTAGGAAAAATGCTCTTCTCCGGCGACGATGCCTTCAAACCCATCTCCCACCTCTCAGGAGGCGAGACCGCCCGCCTCATTCTCGGCGGCATGATGCTCTGCAACTACAACGTCATCATTTTGGATGAGCCCAACAACCACCTCGACCTGGAAGCGGTCTCCGCCCTATCGTGGGCCCTGCAGGACTTCAAAGGCACCGTCATCATCGCCGCTCATGACCGCGACCTTCTCAATAACGCCGCAACGAAAATCATCGCTTTTGAAGATCACCACCTGCGCTTTTTCGACGGCAAGCTCGACGAATACTTTGCTATTCATTCAAAATGATCGAAGGAATGACAGAAGGGGAGTTCTTGCAGCTCTCCGAACGAGTCCGCCATAAGGCTGCGTCACGCCTATTGCGCAACTACTACTATCAAAAGCGCGATGAGCGCACCCTATCTCTTTACCGCCGCATCGAGAAGTGGATGCAGCTGCCTAAGCTCGACATGGCAAACTTTTCCCAATTCTCCGACCGATACCACTTTCATCTCTCACTCGCCGAAATCTCGTGGAAGGAGCACAACCTCCTCACCGCTCCCTTTCAACGGATGGACAACCCCTCCCACACACCCTATCTTCCCATCTCGATTTATCTCGACAACCTACGCTCCGCCTTCAACGTCGGCAGCATCTTGCGCACCACGGAAGCATTTCGTCTAGGAGAAGTTGCTTTTAGCAAAAACACCCCTTACATCGACAATGAAAAAGTCCAAAAGACCTCAATGGACACCTATGATAAAGTCCCTTGCCGCGCCCATACTGACCTCTCTTCCCTGCCCCGCCCTTTCATCGCCCTCGAGACCGATCCCAACGCCCCTTCCGTTCTCGACTTCACCTTCCCCGATTCCTTCACCCTCATGCTCGGCAACGAAGAATACGGCCTTTCCGACCACGCCCTTTCCCAAAAAGACGCCATCGTCCAAATCCCCCTCTACGGGTATAAAAACTCCCTCAACGTCGCCTCCGCCTTCGCAATTGTTGCAGCTGTAATTAGCCATCAATTAAGATCTAATTGACTTTTTAAAATTATAATTACAATATAATATTAAAAAGGTAATGATATGAAACACATCCCGCCCATTGCCGGCTGGCCAACTCAAACGAAACTCGTTCGCGAACAGAAAGTCAAAAAGCACCGCAAACACAAGAAAAAATAATGTCAGAACCTATTGGACCATCAGCTCCTCTTCCTCCCCCCTCAGCACCCAACCTGGCAGAGCTTGCCCATCAGATACATGCTCAAGCATTGACCCTTGCCGACCAGCTGCAACAAGTCCTCAACGATCCCACTCTCACAACCCAACCCGATTTTCTCCAGCAAATCGCTGAGACAGCAACGCAATTGAACCAATCGGTGACCCATGCTCCGTGAAAACCTCAAAGACAGCGCTGAAATCCTCAGCAACATCCTCAACCAGCCCCTCGATATCCCAGGCATTCAAGGAATGATCTCCTTCATGCAGGCCGTACAGAATTATTCTTCCCAAGAACCGGAAAACACCGATTTGAGCAAAATGCTCCGCACCTTTGCTTCAAATCCCGAACCCACCGAAGCACTCATCCAAGAACTTCAGCTCATCGCCCGCGATCTATACCCAAGATGATTCAAAAGTCCCACATCAATAATCCTACCAAGCTCATATTGAATGAACATTTAAGCATGTTTGAGGAGAAATTCGATTAATAATTCCTGTTTCCAAAGGGAAACACTGGATTTTTGTTAAATTTTCAGCCAACTGTTTTAAAGCAACCTGCACTTTGTCGTGTTCAAAAGAATCGATAAAAAACAAGACATACTTTGAACTTTCGTCAATACAGGTCTCGGCACAATCTTTATGATTCCAAAGCCAGCACACAATTCTCTCTTCGTCCGCATAGATTACATGATTAGATCGGGCACCTATTTTTCCTCTTTCCCCTAAACCAAAAAAAGATTCTCCCTCTTTAGCATACCGGATCGTTATGCCCCCCGAAACTTTTTCCAGATCATATCCTCCCATAGGTAATAAAGATAAAATCGAACAGCAGTTGTAAAGATCGACAACATTACAGATGTTCCAAATTTCTTTCCCGGTAACCACTCGTCGGAGCAACGCTTCTATTGAAGAGCGATATGTTTTAGCCTTCACCTGAAAATCTTCTTCATAGATTTTCCTCCATAGAGAAATGCTCGGATGGGCCGCAAAATTAGTGGCATTGATGCCTTGTTCCTGAAGATGCTTTCCTAAGCGCTCTTTTAGACTCTCTACAAAAGGATCGCTCTTTTTTACAGACACTTTAGCCACCAGATACCCGATTTCCATCTCCGGGTATTTTTCTAATACTTCATCTTCTATCTTAATCAGCATAAGTCACTCTCCTTGCATATTGCTTTTAAAATCTACTCCCATTTTAATCCTCGAATCTGTTATAAGTAAAATTAATAAATTTTATGATTAATAAGCATAGCTAATGGACTATCGAGGAATAGAGGCACTGTATACAGTCCTAGAACTGCAAAGCTTTGAGGCTGCAGCCCAAAAGCTACACATCACCCAATCAGCCATTTCACAGAGAATTAAAGGATTGGAAACTCATTACGGGCAACCAGCCTTAATTAGGGTCTTACCCTATCGCCCTACAGATCTTGGGAAGCAGCTCATTGGACATTTTAAACAGATCTGTCTACTGGAAGAAGATTTAGAAAAACAAATCAAAAGAACAACATCAACTCCTCGTATCCCTATCGCTTTAAACCGAGACAGTCTAGAGACTTGGTTTTGGGATATGATCGAGGAAACTGAAGTTTTTAGAGATGTTTTTTTAGATGTTATAGCTGACGATCAAGAATTGACCTTGGACTATCTGAAAAACGGGCTTGTATCTGCCTGCTTATCTACAACTGAGAAAGAAATTCTAGGAGGACGGGTTCACTTTTTAGGAAATATGGAATATGTGCTAGTTGCATCCCCCTCATTTGTGAAAAAATTCTTTTCTAAGGGAAGTCCTAAAGAATGCTTGCGTAATGCACCAGCAATTAAATTCGACCAAAATGATAGATTACACGAAAGATATCTTGAAAAGTTTTTTAATTTGGATGGAAAAGGATTAAATTATCACGTCATTCCTTCAGTAGCAGGCTTTAAAAAGTTTGCTCTTCTGGGATATGGTTATGCCTTGATTCCTAAAATCGATATTATCAATGAGCTTAAGAAGAAACAACTACTTCAGCTTTATAGCGACAAGGTTTGGGAAATACCTCTATATTGGCATTACTGGGCAGTTGAGTCTAAATTCTATCAGAAATTTAATGCAGATGTGATTCAGCACGCAATGAACAAATTAAAAAACCGTTAACGAAGTCATAAATAGTCATAGGGAAAATGTGTAAAAAGAAAAAAACAGGAACTTCTAATTTAGATTGGATCAAACGGGGCAAGACACCAGTTCTTGCAGTTTTAAGATTGTAGTGAGTCTCAAAAATAACTCACAACTAACTTATAATAAGCAAGATGTGAGAGAGTAAAAAATAAAATCAAAAGTAATGAAATTAATAATATAAAATGATATAATATTACTATGTCAACAAACTATTTACTCTTAAATATCGAACTGCAAGAACCTGGTCTTCCACACCAAGCCAGAGCTATAGCTCCACTCACACCACCTTCTGACGTGGTTGATATCGCTTTGCCTCCGCGGATCGACAAATTGGATGAAGCTCTGTTCCCTCTTCATAGACAAATTGACAGCCAATATCGCGCATTACCGTGGCCTGTTCAAATGCAAAAAATTGTTGTTTTAACGGAAGTTAAGGGAGGGCGAGGAGATATAGCTGCTGCAGCAAAAGCAATCGCTCTAATGCAAAAACTTTGCCCCACCTTAACTTTTGACTGGGTATTGCAAGGAGCCTGCCCTGATCAATATGATCCAGTATCGGTTTTAAACTGCAAGGACCCCTCAAAGGTACACGTTCGAGATTGGCAATCAGAACCTCTAGAAGAAGCTCCCGGCGATCTTCTTCTTACAGGACCCGTTAAACTTGGATGGGGAATTGATTACATTGAAAGCCGAATTCGACGAAATATTGCTGGTCCTGCTTTTGGTTTTATGGAGAATGCCGAAGCTTTAAAAACTTTTGATCGAAGATTGCCAGAAGTAATTGTCAGCCAGGCTAGCGCAGAGGACAGTATTGAAAAAATCTATCTAAAGCTACATCCATCCATTTTCCCTTTTAAATCAGATAATAGCAAAGGTCTTCTCCCAATGGGAGTTCAGCCAGGAACCGGTGTATTTTTAGACCAAAGCCGGATAGAGGCCCCTTTATCACGTGGTTACTGCTGCCCATCTTATTTACCTCAAATTCAAGATGCCCAGCTACGCAAAGATATTTTAGAAGCGATGAATGTGTTCGATGGGGTATCGGAACCCGATTATGATCAACATTCATTTAATTCAGGCTATGCTCATCATCCAGTCTCCTGGGGAAAATTTATCGATTGTGTGGCTATCCACGAAAAAAACAAACACACTGTGATTGTATTAAATCAAAGAGGAGAGTTTGCTCACCTCACAACACAAGAATTTCAAGATCAAATTTTCACACCACAGCGCCTTGCTTTTCTTAAGCAAAAAGGATACGGCACCGTGCTATTTAAAGGGCAGGACCCAGAGACAACTCTATTGCAAGACGCCGAAGACCCTCAATTAGAACGTCGTTTGACGATTATTGTCCGCCCTTGCTTCAACCCAAATGACATGAGACGCATGCAACTTGCATCAGAACGTCTACTTGCCACAGGAGATAATAGTGCTGTTGAATCTTGGTGCGCTCGATGTAAACTTTATCTGTATGAAGATGTTGCAAATTTGGGTTGCAAATGGAGATTCCTTCAGCAGCAGGTTGATTTAGCGCAAACGATTTCACCAAATCTCAGCAAATTACTCGCCCTATTCGGTGGAGATCGCAGACTCCCTGACCACTCTCTTAATCAACCTCTGGACGAACCAAAAATGGCTGAAATGGAAGAGCTACTAAATGCTCCGGAATTAAGCGATGCAACGCTCCAATTCTGTGATCGTATTACTTCAACCTATTCATTTTATGCCGCACTTGAAGCCGCCCTTAAACGAACCGCCTGGCATCATTATATCCCGCAGCTTGTTAGAATTGAGGCTGAAACCCTTGATGAAAGCTTCCGCACCGGTTTAGTCACTTACCTTAAAAACCCAGAGGCCTCTGAAAAAGCTCTTCGTGTTAGGAATATTCCTGAACTGGGTAGGCGCGTACAAGAAGCTGTTCAACAACATTTAATTGAATTTGGAGCAAGCAATTCTTGGTGATTCACGACGACTGAAATCGAGACAGGCGATGCGCGTTGCGCGCGTCTTCGTCCTGAAAGCCGGTTCGCAGCGCAAGGCTGCTTCACTTCGATTCGAGACGCAAGCAAAGCAGTTTGCTTGCTTTCTGGACAAATTTTCGCAGAAAATTTGGCCAGAACTGGAATCCTTTCAGGCGATGCGCGCTTCGCGCGTCGTCGTCCTGAAAGCCGGTTCG